>JAKAML010000260.1 GCA_021812845.1 Pseudomonadota bacterium | reverse complement strand
GCCGTCGTCTGTCCTGGCCGGTCGTCGGAATCGCGCGCCAACAACGTGCTCTCGGTCCACAGGTTGCGCCGTTCGATCGCGGGCGGACGCCGCGCGTCCATCCGCTACCACGAACTGCTGGCCATCGTGCGGCGAGAATCGGCGTCGGAGCCCGGAAGTTCAAGCCCGAAAGCGCGTTAACCCAGCTTCTTGAGGAACGCGATCGCCTTGCGGACCAGCGGATTGCCGGCCGCGGTCGCGAAATAGCGATAGGCGGCGCGCTTGTTGACCTCGCCCAGCGTCGGGTACGGCGCGATCCATTGCGTCATCGCCTTGATGTTCATCTTCTGCGAGATGGCGAGCGACCACATCCCGATCAGCTCGCCGGCATGGTCGCCGACGATCGAGCAGCCGAGGATCCGCCCGCGCTTGTCGGTCACCACCTTGACGTGGCCCTCCGTCGCCCGCTCCGCCTGGGCGCGGTCGTTCTCGTGCAGCGGCCAGCGCAGCACGCTGATCGTGCCGGCCTTGGCCCGCGCCTCCGCCTCGCCGAGACCGACGTGGGCGAGCTCGGGCTCGGTGTAGGTGACCCACGGCACCTGCGCGTTGTCGGCCTTGGCCGGCAGCCGGAACAGCGCCCGGCGGATGACGATGCCGGCGTGGTAGTTGGCGACGTGGGTGAACTGCAGCCCGCCCGTCACGTCGCCGATCGCGAACACCTTCGGGTTGGAGGTCACGAGGCCGCGATCGACACCGATGCCGCGCTTGTCGAACGTGATGCCGGCGGCGTCGAGGCCGAGATCGGAGAGATTGGGCTTGCGGCCGGCGGCGACGAGGACGTGGCTGCCTTCGACGATCTCGCTGCCGGCGGCGGTCGAGACGGTGAGCCGCGCCAGATCGAGCCCGCCCTCGACGCGCTCCACCTTCGCCCCCTCGCGGATCTCGATCCCTTCCCGGCGCAGCGCGTCGAGCACGACCGAGGCCAGCTCGGGATCGTCCTTGCCGAGCGCCTTCAGCCCTTCGAGCACCGTCACCCGCGAGCCGAGCCGCCGGTGCGCCTGCGCCATCTCGAGACCGATCGGGCCGCCGCCGATGACGACGAGGTGCGGGATCGGCCGCTGGTTGTCGAAGATCGTCTCGTTGGTGAAATAGGGGATCGTGTCGAGGCCCGGGATCGGCGGCACAACGGGCGACGAGCCGGTGGCGACGACGAAACGTCGCGCCGTGATGCGGTGCTCGCCCGCGATGACCGTGTCGCGGTCGATGAAGCGCCCGGCGGCGGTGATGACGCGCACGCCGAGGCCGGTGAAGCGCTCGACCGAATCGTTCGGTGCGATCGCCGCGATCACCGACTGGACGTGGTCGTGCACGGCCTTGGCGTCGATCACGGGCTCCACCGGCGCGATGCCGAACGGCGCCGCGGTACGCATGGCCTGGGCGCGCTTGCCGGCGGCGAGCAGCGCCTTCGACGGCACGCAGCCGTAGTTGAGGCAGTCGCCGCCCATCTTGTGCTTCTCGATCAGGACCACGCTCTGGCCGAACGCGGCCGCGGCGGCCGCGACCGAGAGCCCGCCCGAGCCCGCGCCGATGATGCAGAGGTCGCACTGGATCGCCTCGCGACCCTGGTCGGCGACGGCGAGCGTCGAGGCGTTGGCGTCAAGCGGCGGCATGGCGGCTGTTCCACTTCTTGAGGGCGATCGGGATCAGGGCGACGACGCCGAGGGCGGCGAAGGCGAGGATGAGCTCGGTCGTCACGAGCTTCGAGGTGTCGATGGAATAGGGGCACCCCGCGTCGCCGCCGCCGGGCGTCCGCGCGACGCAGGCGTTATACGCCGCGTTCTGCGCCTCGACCACGCTGCCGAGGCCGGAGCCGGCGATGGAGAACGCCGTCGTCGCCGGGATGATGCCGAGGAACGTGCCGAGGACGTAGGTCGCGAGCGGCACGCCGAGCAGCGCCGGCGCGAGGTTGACGACGAAGAACGGAAACGCCGGCACGAGCCGCAGGAACAGCAGATAGCTCAGCGCATTCTCCTTGAAGCCGTCGCGCAGCTTGCCGATCCACGGTCCGGCCCTGGCGGCGAGGCTCTCGCCGAACGACGATCTCGCAACCAGGAAGATCAGCGTCGCGCCGATGGTGGCGCCGACGATCGCGGCCGGCGCGCCGATCTTCCAGCCGAACAGCAGTCCGCCGGTCAGGGTCATCACGAGGCCGCCCGGCAAGGACAGCGTGACGACCGCGATATAGGCCAGCACGTAGAGTGCGACCGCGGCGGCGAGGTTCTGGGCGATGAAGGCCTTCAGCGCCTCGTAGTTGAGCCCGATGGTCTTGAAGGTCAGCAGCTTGTGCCAGCCCATGGCGAATGTCAGCGCCATCAGCAGCGCGATCACCGCGAGCGGTAGCCAGCGGCCGACGCGGCTCGGCGTCGAGGGTGCGGTGTCGGTCATGGTGTCGGCCCTCCCAGGAGCTCGGTTGGTCATTTGCCCGCGGCCACCGGAACCGCGTCATTGAGCGACCAGTCGTAGTCGTAGTCGGCGATGCCCGTCGCGTTGTCGAGCGCCGACTTGAGCTCGGGCGCCGCGTAGCGCCGGAGATGGTCCAGCACGCCCTTGTCACTGCCGCCGAAATCGGCCTGGAACCACGAGTAGATCGACGACGCCGTGACCTTGCCGCCGGCGGCGCGCACGCCGCGCGGATGATTGACGTAGGCCTTGGCGGAGGCGTCGAGCTGTGCGTCGAGGCGCGCGCCCACCAGCGCCTCGGTCGCGAGATTGGGGCAGCCGAACGAGGCGCAGTTGACCGCGTAGTGGACCCGCGGATCCTTGAACACCGGCCGCAGGATGCCGTGCTCGATATCGTCGAGCGACAACTCCTGTCCCTTGACTTTGACCACCTTGGCCTTCCACGGGCCGCCGGTCACCAGCGTCAGCAGGCCGCCGCCGAGGTTGATGTCCTTGATCGACTTCACCGGATACTTGTCGAGCACGACGTCGATCGTCTTGGCATTGTAGAGGTTGGCCCAGAACGCGAACTGCTCGGGCCGGTCGAGGGCCGCGACGTCGACTTTTTCGAGAGCCGCGACATAGCTTTTCAGCGCCGCGTGCCCTTCGGCCTTGAAGCGCGCGTAGGCGACCCGGTTGACGCCGTCGGCGCCGGGGACGACGTAGGTTCCGAGCAGCCGGTCCCACGGGCCGTGATCCACGACCGCGGCCGAGCCCTTGGTCGCGGTTCCGAACACGTCGGCCGGAGCGGCCGTGGCAGCCGGCGCCGTGCCTGCTGCGAGCGCGACCACCGCGGCGACGGCCACAGACAAGGCCCCGGCCATCGGACGCCGGCGCGCGGCGCGCAAAATATTGCTCGGTCCCGGTGTAATGTTTCGCATCGTATCCTCGAATACTTATATTCGGCGCAATCAGTTGCGATCGAGCCTCGCGGTTTGTCGTCGAGCCAAGATGAACCATATCGGAGGCAAATAAAACTGGCTCTCAACCGCTCGTGAATATTCGTACCCACATGTGAAGGCGCGTGACAGGGCCGCGTCGGACGTGCGCGCGCCGCCCGCCTCCGTCGTCCGCCTTCGTCCTCCGTCGTCCGCCTTCGTCCTCCGTCGGGCCGCGCTGCGTGATCCGGTCCCGGCGCACGGGCCGCGCGGCCCTGATCCCCGGCTATCGAATTCGGGTTTGCGACCACTTTGTTGATTCCGTTTCCGTTCCTCGCGATTTGGCGATTCGGCTACCTTCACCCGGCGGGTGGATGGG
>JAKAML010000259.1 GCA_021812845.1 Pseudomonadota bacterium | reverse complement strand
GCACCAGTTCGTAGGCGTAGTTCTCGATGACCATGTTGGCGAGCAGCTCCCGGCACATCCGCTCGACCGCCGCCTTGGCCTTGTCCTCGTCGGTTTCGGCGAGCTTGACCTCGATGAACTTGCCCTGGCGCACGTCGTCGACGCCGGGGATGCCCAGCGCATCGATGGCATGGTGGATGGCCTTGCCCTGCGGATCGAGGACGCCGTTCTTGAGAGTGATCTTGATGAGGGCTTTCATGGGGGTTCCGTTGTTTGCAGCCTCTCCGCCTTCCCTTCGAATCGGGAGAGGGGCATGGAGGCGCCATGCTTTCAGCATGAGGTGGGGTGCGGCGTCAGGCTCGACTCCAGCGGCGGCCCCTCACCCTGACCCTCTCCCCGTAAGGACGGGGAGAGGAGACACGGTCAATTCGGCTTGCCGGTCGGGTTGGAGGCGACGAGCACAGGGCCGGTGCCTTTCGGACGCGGCGGCTCGGCCAGCACGCCGAGGCGCTTGGCAACCTCCTGGTAGGCCTCCAGCACGCCGCCGAGGTCGCGGCGGAAGCGGTCCTTGTCCAGCTTGTCGTTCGACTTGATGTCCCACAGCCGGCAGCAGTCGGGGCTGATCTCGTCGGCGAGCACGATACGCATCTGCTGGTCGTTGTCCCAGAGCCGGCCGAACTCGACCTTGAAGTCGACGAGGCGGATGCCGATGCCGAGGAACAGGCCGACCAGGAAGTCGTTGATGCGGAGCGCGAGCTGCATGATCTCGTCGATCTCCTGCGGCGTCGCCCAGCCGAAGGCGGTGATGTGCTCCTCCGAGACCATCGGGTCGTTCAGCTTGTCGTTCTTGTAGTAGAACTCGACGATCGAGCGCGGAAGCTGGGTGCCCTCGTCGAGGCCGAGCCGCGTCGCGAGCGAGCCGGCGGCGACGTTCCTGACGACGACCTCGAGCGGGACGATCTCGACCTCGCGGATCAGCTGCTCGCGCATGTTGATGCGCTTGATGAAGTGGGTCGGCACGCCGATCTCACCGAGCCGCTGGAACACGTACTCGGAGATGCGGTTGTTGAGGACGCCCTTGCCTTCGATCAGCGCGTGCTTCTTGGCGTTGAAGGCGGTGGCGTCGTCCTTGAAATGCTGGATGAGCGTGCCGGGCTCGGGACCCTCGTAGAGTACCTTGGCCTTGCCCTCGTAGATGCGGCGCCGCTTGCTCATACCTGGTCCTCTGACGATCTGGCTCATATGACCTTTGAATTTTCTCGAGGCTTATGGCTGCGGCGGACGACCGGCTTCGATCTTGTGATTGATCTTGCGGAAGTTTTTCTCGCTTCCCGCGGCGCAAACCCGACCCCGGACGCAACCCTTTTGTGCCCGGGACACTAGCGGAACCGGGGGGGCGAGACAATGTTAACGAAAGGACGGGCGGAGAGCGTGGGTAACGGGTCCGGCAAGCCGTTGATTTGGTTCGGGGCGCGGGCTATGGCTCGGGCGCCGGAGACGTCGGCGGGCGGCGGCAACCTCAGCGTGTGCGCCTGCAACTCGAGAGGCCAACGGGAGACATTGATGACCCAATTCCAAGACCGCGAGAAGGCGTTCGAGAAGAAGTTCGCGCACGACGCGGAGCTGAAGTTCAAGGCCGAGAGCCGGCGCAACAAGGCGCTGGCGGAGTGGGCCGGGGCGCGCATGGGCATCTCGGGCGCCGAGCTCGACGACTACGTCAAGGCGGTGCGCAAGGCCGATCTGGCGGAAAAGGGGGACGACGACGTGTTCCGCAAGGTGAAGGGCGACCTCGAGGCCAAGGGCAAAGGGGTTTCCGACGACGAGCTGCGCCGGACGATGGTCGATCTCCTGGCCAAGGCGGTGGCGGACGTCGAGGGCGAAGCGAAGAGGAGCTAGGGCGCCGCAGGGGCGGGATCGTCCGGGGGCCGGTCCTTTGGCGTCCGATCGGGTGCGTGGCCGGGGCCGTGCGAGGCCCGAACCGGCGCATCGGCGCGCCGGTGTCCAGGCCCGACGCCAGGGCCCCGGGCCTGCTCACGCCACGGGCCCGCCGTCACCGCCTCAGCCCAGCCCCTTGAGGAAGCTGCCGAAGCGGAGCAGGCCTTCCGGCCAGGGACCGTGGCCGGAGGCGACGTTGATGTGGCCGCAGTTGCCGGCGTCGACGAAGCCGGCGGACCAGGCGGCGGCCAGGGTGCGGGCGCGGGCGAGGCTACAGTAGGGATCGTCGGACGAGGCGACGACGAGGGCTGGGAACGTCAGCGTTTCGAGCGGCAGCGGCGCGAAGCCGCCCTGGGCGGCGTCGAAGGTGAAACCCTGGGTCACCGGCCAGAGCGTGGCGTTGTCGACGTCGGCGGGGGCGACGAGGAACGCCCCGGCGACGAGACCGCGCGGCAGCTTGCGGGCGGTGTGCAGCACGGCGGCGCATCCGAGGCTGTGGGCGACCAGCACCGGCGGGCGGGTGGCGCGGGCGATCGCCGCCGCGATGCGCCCGATCCAGCGCTCGCAATCGGGATTGTACCAGTCGTCCTGCTCGACGCGGCGGGCGGTGGTGAGGCTCCGCTCCCAGCGCGACTGCCAATGGTCCGGCCCCGAGCTCGACCAGCCCGGAACGATGAGGATGTCGACGTCGGAGGTCCGCATGGCGCGCGTTCATAGCCGAGGCGGGCGCGGCAGGAAATAGCCGCCGCGACGGCCGGCGACGCGGCGGCTCGCGGATGGCGGTACTCGGAGCCGCGGTTGGCCTAAACTCGGGCGGGAGAATCAATGTCGCCGGAGAGCGGATGGCCCCACTCACGCAATATGCCGCGCTGCCCTATGTCGAGGTTCCGGGCGGCATCCTGGTGCTCGTCATCACGAGCCGCGGTACCGGCCGCTGGGTGATCCCGAAGGGCTGGCCGAAGCCGCGCCGGACACCGGCGGAGCTGGCGGCGCTCGAGGCGCGGCAGGAGGCGGGGGTGCGGGGCGTCGTCGACCCCGAGCCGGCGGGGAGCTTCGTCTACTGGAAGCGGCTGCATCTCCTGGCGTGGACGCGCTGCCGGGTCGAGGTCTTCCCGCTGCTGGTCGACGTCCAGAAGCTCGACTGGAAGGAGAAGCCCGAGCGGCGGCTCAACTGGTGCACGCCGGCGGAGGCGGCGGCGCTGGTGCGCGAGCGCGGACTGAAGGCGCTGATTCGGGCGTTCGCGGAAGGCCGGCGGCGCGCTTCCGAGCATTCTATCCAAGTTCGTGCGGCTCCGTAGGTTTGGTTTGTCATGATCGGGCGTTTCCCCTAAGACCGCGCCGGTGTGCGGGGGCGCGGTCGAGGGCGAGGCATGACGGTCGGGGATCGGAGCACGGCGACGGCGGACGACCGGCTCCGGAAATCGTCGCTCGACAAGGATCTGGGCAAGATCGAGCGGCTCGAGGAGGCGACGCGGCGGGTCACGCTCGATCTGTTCACGCCCGGTGTCGCGCTCCTGTTCCTGGCGCTGGCCGGCAGCCTGGCGAGCTTCCAGATCGGCGGGCTGTCGCACGGCGGGCTCGTCGTCGCGGCAGCGGTGATCGGCGGCTACATGGCGCTGACGATCGGCGCCAACGACGTCGCCAACAACGTCAGCCCCGCCGTCGGCGCCAAGGCGCTGACCATGAGCGGTGCGCTCGTCATCGCGGCGATCTTCGAGAGCGCCGGGGCGCTGATCGCGGGCGGCGACGTGGTGGAGACGATCTCCAAGGGCCTGGTCGACCCCGCCCGCGTCAAGGACCGCGACACCTTCATCTGGGTGATGATG
>JAKAML010000258.1 GCA_021812845.1 Pseudomonadota bacterium | reverse complement strand
GGCAGCGGCGCTTCGTCGCCAGGCCGTGCCGTGGCCGGCCCGGGCGCGGTGACCGAGCCGGTGGCCGCGGCGACAGCGAACCAGATCGACGCGACGAGAAACGCGAGTGCGCGCCGACACGCGGCGGTGGCGCGTGCGGGCGGCGCAGCGCCATCGCGGTACGGGGGCCCAGGGCGGCGGGTCGCGCGACGGGGCATGATCGATCGGCACCTCGGGGCCGGGAACTCGGATCCTGCGACGCGGCACAGGGTCGACAACCGGCGCGCATCGACCGCGGGTCGCGCGGCGGCCGGCGGTCACGGCAATTCCTGCGCCGGCTCTTCAGCGAAAGTGTGGCCGCGGCGGCGCGGTCCGGACCGGTGCGCGCGGGCGCGCTGGCATCGGCGCTCAGCCCGCGCGCTCGACGGCGGGGGCGGCCTGGACCTCGGTCGCGGGGTCGATCGAGGCGTGCAGCAGCCAGGCTGCGCCGCCGACGGCAATCGTGAGAATCAGCATTCCGAGCAGCGCTCTGCGCACGGCCCAGGCGACCAGCGACGGTGCGGCGGGCGGGTCGGACGCGGCGGGAGAGGTTGGGTCGGTGGTGGCGGATGCCACAGGAGTCGTCGCGGTCATGCGTCCCTCGGGATGGCCTCGGATCGGCCTCGGATGTGGCGGTCTCGGTTCGATCGGTCTCGGTTCGATCGGTCTCGGATGTGTCGACGCGTGGTGATGTCGCTCAGATATGGAAGCACGCGCCCGGGCCGGCTGTTCCCGAGGAGACTCCCGTCCAACCTGCAACCGTCCCTGCCGCCTGGCCCCCCGGCCTCGCTGCTTCCGGCCCCTTTTCCGGCCCCTTCGCGTCGACGGATGCGGCGTGAGGCGCCAGCTCCGCGACGAGTCTCTCGTGACATCAGAAAACGGCGATTTGCTGTCGGGCCGATCCCGCACGGCCGCGGCGGCAGAATCGCGTGCGTCGCGGGACGGGTCAAGGCGGATGCGGCGGCACGGGTGTTTCGCGCCCGGGGCGTGGCCGCGGCGCAACGATCCGGCATCGGACGATCGCGGCGAGGGTCAGCGCACGCGCCGGCCGAGGGCGAAGATGGCGACGAGCGGCAGCGCGAGCCCGATCGCGGCGGCGGCGACGACGAGGGCCGGGAGGTTCGTGTAGTCGCCGCGGTCGACGACATAGATTTCGTTGAGGTACTTCGTGCCGAGCTGGCCGGCGACGAGGGCGAGGTTCATCAGCGAGCCCATGAGCGCGAACCAGATCGCGCGGTGGTCGCGCGGCGCGTAGACGGCGACCAGCGTCAGCAGCGGGATCATGCCGAGCTGGGCGAACGGCGAGGTGGCGGCGGTGTCGATGAGCGCGATGGTGCGGGCGCCGAAGCCGAGGACGCGCTCGGTCCAGAGATGGACGTCGAAGGCGAGCAGGAGGCCGGGGACGGAGAGCACCGAGCCGAGCACGGTCAGCCACAGGAGCACGCGCGCGACCGGCTGGCGGGTGATGGCGTCGGCGAACAGCCAGGTGGCGACGAGGGCGATCGCGGCGCCGATCTGGCCGAGGGTGCCGTAGAACGCCTCGTCGAAGCCGAGCCGGTCGATCGCGAACCACTGGAAGCCGGGGCCGACGCCCGGGGTGGCGCGGAAGGCGAAGATCAGGATCGCGGCGAACACGATCTTCATGCGCGTGGCGTGATCGATCGAGGCGGTGACGCGGACCAGCATGGCGACGACGACCGCCATCGAGATCACGAACACCACCTCCTCCTTGAAGGCGAGGCCCGAAAGCCCGATGGCGGCGACCGTCGTGCCGAAGACGATGCCGCCGCCGAGGATGCGCCAGTCGGTGGGGCGGCTCTCGGCGGTCTCGAGCTTCACAGTCAGGGCGCCGGTTACCGAGATCAGCGGGATGACGAGGCCGATCAGGAACACGGTCGAATAGGGCAGCGCCTGGGCCAGGAGGCCGGCGATGCCGGCGGTCAGGAAGATGCCGAGCGAGAGGGCGAGCCGGCCGAGCACCTGCACCATGCCGAGGTCGCGATCGACGTCGGCCTTGGGGCGCGGGCTGCCGTCGGGCAGGGAGCGCGGGACGACCTCGGTGCTCATGGCGTCGGCGACGACGTCCTGCATCACGACGCCGACGACGGTCAGCAGGGAGGCCGCGACGTAGAGCGTCTCGGGGCGCGCGAACGTGAGCAGCTTCGCGGCGGTGCCGGCCAGGATCAGAAGGCTCGTCGCGACGAGCCCGGCGCCGATGAAGACGTAGATGCGGCGCCGCGAGCCGAGGATGGGCACGGTGTCGACGAGCTCGCCGAACACCATCTTGATGGTCCAGGGCAGCGTCAGCCAGACGCCGAGCTGGGCGAGGCCGGCGGCGGAGAGGGTGAGCTCCTTCTTGACCCAGAAGCTGTCGGCGATGGCGGTGAGCCCGAGCGCGCCGTAGGCGAAATAAACCATCAACAGCGGCAGGTAGGCGAGGCGGAAGGCGCGTAGAGGCGCCAGCACCGCGCGGCGGAGGCGGTCCGGGAGCGAGGCGGGCGGCAGCGTGTGCGGGGCCGGCTCGGCCGTCATAGCAGCGGCCGGGTGTGGCGGGCGAGGGCGACGGTGGCGGCGAGGTCGACCTTGCCCGAGCCGAGCACGGGAATGGCGCCGACGACGAGCACCGCGCGCGGCACCCAGAGCTCGGGGAAGCCGGCATTCTGGGCGTGGGCGAGGAGGGCCGCCTTGTCGGCATCCGGCTTGTCGGTGACGAGCACGAGCTGCTCGCCCTTCCTGGGATCGGGCAGGCTGACGACGACGTGCTGGGCGTCGGGCCAGAGGTCCTGCGCCAAGGTCTCGACGGCGGCCAGCGAGACCATTTCTCCGCCGATCTTGGCGAAGCGCTTGGCGCGGCCGCGGATGGTGACGACGCCGTCGTCGAGGGTGACGATGTCGCCGGTGTCGTGCCAGCCGCCGGCGGGCGGGACGAGGACGCCCGGATGGTCGGCCATGATGTAGCCGGCCATGACGTTGGGTCCGCGGACCAGGAGCTTGCCGCCCTCGGTGATGCCCTCGACCGGCTCGAGCCGGGCCTCGATGCCTGGCAGCAGCGGGCCGACGGTTCCGGCGCCGTTGCGGTGCGGCAGGTTGCAGGCGAGGACGGGCGCGCACTCCGTCGCGCCGTAGCCCTCGAGCACCATGGCGCCGGTGCCGGACCACATGGCGCGAGTCGCGTCCTTGACCCGCTCGGCGCCGGCGATGACGTAGCGCACCGTCAGCAGGTCGTCGGGCTCGGCGGCGCGGCCGTAGCCCTGCAGGAAGGTGTCGGTCGCGAACAGGAATGTGGCCTTGGTCTCGCGGATCCGGCGCGGCACCTCCTTGTAGTGCAGCGGGCTCGGATAGAGCACGGCCTTCAAGCCGTTGAGCAGCGGCATCAGCGTGGCGGCCGTGAGCCCGAAGGAATGGAACATCGGCAGCGGGTTCATGACGATGTCGGCGGGCGTCAGCATTCCGGCGGCGTGGATGTAGATCTGGCGCGCGTTGGCGACGAGGTTGCGGTTGGTGAGCGCGACGCCCTTGGGCGTGCCCTCGGTGCCCGACGTGTAGAGGATGACGGCGACCTTGTCCGGCCGCACCGCGACGCGCTTGTGCCAGGCGGCGGCGACCAGCGAGCGGGCGATGCCTTGGGCCTTGTCGAAGGCGCCGATCTCCTTGCGGACGTCCTCGAGGTAGACGATGCGCACATTGTGGCCGGGAACGACCTCGGTCGCGGCGAGGCCTTCGACGATGTCGTCGA
>JAKAML010000257.1 GCA_021812845.1 Pseudomonadota bacterium | reverse complement strand
CTCTCCTCGCGCCGCACCGCGGGCGCCGCCTTGTCGAAGGTCAGGGCGAGCTTGCGCTGCTTCTCGACCGCATTGTCGACCGCGCCGCGCTTCGCATCGTCACCGGGCTTGCCTGCGGCGCGCTCGCCGGACGCCCCGCTCTTGTCCTCCGCTTTCGCGTCGTTCTCCTTCGCCGGTTCGCTGAGCCCCTTCCGCCGCGCGGTCGCATCGGTGAACCGCATCGGATTGAAGTAGCTGGCGACACTCGCCTTGACCGAGTCGTTGGCGGCGTTGATCAGCCACATGACGAGAAAGAACGCCATCATCGCCGTCATGAAGTCGGCGTAGGCGATCTTCCAGACGCCGCCGTGATGACAGTCGTCCTCGCCGCCGGACTTCCTGCGGATGATGAGGATTTCCGGCGCGCGGTCGTCCTCGCCGGCGCTCATGGCGCGCGGCTCGCGTCTAGCCGGGCCAGCCATTCGCCGAGCCTCGCCTCGATCACGCTGTCGGCGTAGGCGACGCTGACCTCGCTCCCCTCCGCGACATGACACCTGAAGCGCGAGCGCAGCGACGGCGCGTCGCCCGTCTGCAACGCCTCGACGGCCGCGAGGACCATCTCGACGAGCGTCTCCGGACCGCGAAGATCGACGACGATCGTGTCGCCGGCCCCGAGAATGCCGGCGGCCTGGCGCGCGAGATCACTGACGCAGTCTTCCGTCATGCGCCGGCGCAGGATCGGCAGCAGGACGCTCGCGATCTGCGCCGCGAACCGCTCGCGCGCGAGACCGATCTCGGCCACGAGGTCGCGCGACAGGCGATCCGCGAGCCCCCGGCCGAATGCGGTCTCTGCTTCGGCCATCTTGCGCTCGGCATCGGCCGCGAGCTCGGCCAGCCGGGCCTCGCCGGCCGCCCGTTCCGCATCCTCGCCGGCTGCGTACCCCTGGGCGTAGGCCGCCTGGATGCGGACCGCGACCTCATCGGCAGCGGCCTCGCCGGCCGGCGGCAGACGCCGCTCCGATTGCCGCCTGAGTCCGGCGATCGCGGCGGGGAATGCCGTCACGTCGAGTGCGAATTCCTCGAGAAATCGATGCGCTGGCAGCCCCATCATGTTCCCTTTGCTTCAGCCATCCACGACTTCAGGACTTTCGCGACCCGCTCCCGGTCGCCGTCGATCAGGGTGACGAGGCGTTCGCGGTTGCCGTCGCCCGTCGCTGGCGACGGCAGCGCGGCGGCGGTGGGGGACGCGCTGCCCAGGTCCGTCGCCATGGCCGGCGAGGGGAGCCCGAGACCGGCGGGAGGCGCCGAGAGTGCGGCATCGCCGGCGGCGAGCCTCTGCGGCGGCAGCACGGCCTGCGACAGCGGGCGGACGCCGAACAGCAGCACCAGTGCGATCGCGGCCAGCAACGCCGCGGCATTGATTCCCGTTCCGATGTTCATCATGAGATGGTCGACCACGCCGAGCTGCACCGGCGCCAGGGCGGCGGCGTTGTCCGGGAAGTCGATCGCGGAGATCTCGAGCAGATCCTTCCGCTCCAGATTGGCGCCGGTCGCCGCCGCGATCAGCTTCTGCAGTTCCTGGATTCGCGCATCCACGGCTTCCCTGCTCGGATTGCCGCCAAGCTGGGCCACGATCTGCTTCCTGTTGACCACGGTCGCGATCGTCAGTTGCCGGATACGATAGCCCTCGCGGACCGTCTGCGTCGATTTCGAGCTGAGCTCGTAGTTGACGAGCTCCTCCCGCTTGTCCTCGCGCTGGCGCCGCTTGTCGCCGTCCGAGCGCCCGTTGTCCGCGACGGGGAGATTGACCTCGACGCCCACATTCGACTTGGAGTTCGCATCCTCGCTCGACCCCGACTGCTTGACGGTCCTGATGGACCGCTCGACGCGCGACTTCGGATCGTAGACCGTCTCGTTGATCTGCTGCCGATCGACGTCGAGGCGCACGGTCGCGCTGATGTGGTAGTTCCGCTCCCCGAGCGCGCCGGCCAGCGTCCGGCTCGCGCGCTGCTCGAGGTCGGTGGCCATGGCCGCCTCCATCTCCGAGTGCTTCAGGGTGCCGAGATCCCGATCGTCGCCGCCGGACGCGAGAACGCGCCCGTCCGAGCTCGCCACGCTGACGTGCTCGATCTTCATGCCCGGCACGGCGGCCGCCACGAGATGGCGCACGGCCTTTGCCGAGGACGCCGCCCAGCGGTCGTCCAGCCTCAGCAGGACCGAGCTCGACGGATCCCGCCGGTCGCGGCGGAACGAACCCGGATCGGGCAGGACGAGGTGAACGCGCGCCGCCACCACGCCGTCGACGGCCTGGATCGTGCGGGCGATCTCGCCCTCCAAGGCACGCACCCGCGTGACCTCCTGCATGAAGGACGTGAGTCCGATCGAGCCCATCTGGTCGAACAGCTCGTAGCCGGCCTTCGCGCTCGACGGCAGTCCCCTCTGGGCGAGGAGCGAGCGCGCCCGCGTCGTCTGGGCGACGGGAACCAGCACCGCCGAGCGCTGGTCGTTGACGTCGAACGCCATGCCGACCTCGGACAGCACCGCGGAGATCCGTGACACGTCCTGAGCGCTGAGACCGCTGTAGATCGGCTGCATGGCCGGCCGGCCGAGATAGTAGGCCGCCGCACCGATGCTCGCCACGACCGTCACGCCGACGATGCCCAGGATCGTGAGCCGTCGCGCACCGAGACTGGCGAGATTGGAGATGATTTCGGAAAGGAGCTTGTTCGTTGCCATCGATCTTGTCGGAGGTCTCGCGACGCGAAGCTCAATTTCGCCTGTCAAGCTTGCGCGAGAATGATCGCCTCCGCCTCACGACGGTTCGCCGAATGGAAATGCGGCCGTGAGGAGAAGACGCTTCGAGACCGCATATGCGAATGAGCGAAAGGAGCGCGGATCTCTCCGCGCTCCTCCGGCATTGCGGGCGGCGGCCGGAAGTTGCCCCGCCGTTCGCCGGCTCAGCCCTTGAACAGCGACAGGATGTTCTGGCTCGACGAATTGGCGATCGAGAGCGCCTGGATGCCGAGCTGCTGCTGCACCTGAAGCGCCTGCAGGCGCGTCGACTCCGCGTTCATGTCTGCGTCGACCAGCGTCGCGATGCCACGATCGATGGCGCCCATGAGCGTCGAAACGAAATCCTTCTGGATGTCGATGCGCTTCTTGGCCGAGCCGAGGTTGGTCGCGGCCGCGCTCATTTCCTGGATCGCGACGTCCACGGCCTGGATGAAGTCGTCGATATCGCTGTCGGTCGCCGTCGTGACGTCGATCTCGGCCGGCGCCACGGTGGCGTTGGCGGTGTCGTAGTTGGCGATCACGATCGTGCCCGCAACATCGATCGAGCCGCGCGCCACCGCCGCCAGATCGGCGTCGGCGATGCTGAGGCGAGCCGAGCCCAGAATGCCAAGCGCGTCGGCCGTCCCGCTGCCGCTGTCGGCGACGCCGCCGGCACCGTCGGTGTTGGCATTGAAGAGGAACGAGCTCGAGATGTCGATCGCTATGGTGGCGACCGAAACCTGGGCGCCGTTCACGCCCTGCGACCGGCTGAACGACGATACGACCGATTCCGTCGCGCTGTAGGCGGTGCCGCCGGTGTCGACCGAGAGCCAGTTCTCGCCGGCGAACGCCGCCGACGAAGCGATCGAGCGAAGCTGGTTCTGCAGCTCGTCGATCTCCGTCTGGATCTTGGCGCGGTCGACGCCGGGCTCGCGCGCGGCGACGAGCTTGGCCTTCATTTCGGTCACGACGTCGATCGAGCTCGCCATGGCGGTGTACGCCACGTCGATCGTGGCCGCACCGAGGCCGAGCGCGTCCGCAACCGC
>JAKAML010000256.1 GCA_021812845.1 Pseudomonadota bacterium | reverse complement strand
CTCCGGCGCAAGCGCCGACGCGGGATGGTCAACCGAAGCGCCGAGCCCGGCGCGGTTGCTGGTGGGCAACCGAAGCGCCGAGCAAGACTCTTCCTTACATCCCCATGTCGCCCATGCCGCCCATGCCGCCCATGCCACCGCCGTGGCCGTGGCCCGAGTCCTTCTTCGGGGCGTCGGCGACGGCGGCCTCGGTGGTGATCATGAGACCGGCGATGGAGGCGGCGTCCTGCAGCGCGGTGCGCACGACCTTCGCGGGATCGATGATGCCCTTGTCGATCATGTCGCAGAACTCGCCGGCCTGGGCGTCGTAGCCGAAGGTCCCCGACTTGTTCTCGAGCACCTTGCCGACCACGATCGAGCCCTCGACGCCGGCGTTCTCGGCGATCTGGCGGATCGGGGCCTGCAGCGCCTTGCGGACGATGGCGATTCCGGCCTCCTGGTCGGCGTTCTCGCCCTTGGCGGTGATGTCGGCGGAGGCCTTGAGCAGCATCACGCCGCCGCCGGCGACGACGCCCTCCTAGACCGCCGCGCGGGTGGCGTGCAGCGCATCGTCGACGCGGTCCTTGCGCTCCTTCACCTCGACCTCGGTGGCGCCGCCGACCTTGATGACGGCCACGCCGCCCGCGAGCTTGGCGAGACGCTCCTGCAGCTTCTCCTTGTCGTAGTCCGAGGTCGTCTCCTCGATCTGCGCCTTGATCTGCGAGACGCGAGCCTCGATGTCCTTCTTCTTGCCGGTGCCGTCGATCACCGTCGTGTCGTCCTTGGTGATCGTGACGCGCTTGGCGCGGCCGAGCATGTTGAGGGTGACGTTCTCGAGCTTGATGCCGAGATCCTCGCTGATGGTCTGGCCGGCGGTCAGCACGGCGATGTCTTCGAGCATGGCCTTGCGGCGGTCACCGAAGCCCGGCGCCTTGACGGCGGCAACCTTGAGCCCGCCGCGGAGCTTGTTGACGACGAGGGTGGCGAGCGCCTCGCCCTCGATGTCCTCGGCGATGATGAGCAGCGGCTTGCCGGTCTGCACGACGGCCTCGAGCACGGGCAGCAGCTGCTGGAGACCCGACAGCTTCTTCTCGTGGATCAGGATGTAGGGGTCGTCGAGCTCGGCGACCATCTTGTCGGCGTTGGTGATGAAGTAGGGCGACAGGTAGCCGCGGTCGAATTGCATACCCTCGACGACGGTCAGCTCGCTCTCGAGGCTCTTGGCCTCCTCGACGGTGATGACACCCTCGTTGCCGACCTTCTGCATCGCCTCGGCGATCATCTGGCCGATCGACTTCTCGCCGTTGGCGGAGATGGTGCCGACCTGGGCGATCTCGGCCGAGTTCTTGACCTTCTTCGCCTTCTTGCCGATCTCCTCGACGACCTGGGAGACGGCCTTGTCGATGCCGCGCTTCAGGTCCATCGGGTTCATGCCGGCGGCGACCGACTTCAGGCCCTCGCGGACGATGGCCTGGGCGAGCACGGTCGCAGTCGTGGTGCCGTCACCGGCGACGTCGTTGGTCTTGGACGCGACCTCGCGCACCATCTGCGCGCCCATGTTCTCGAACTTGTCCTCGAGCTCGATCTCCTTGGCGACGGTGACGCCGTCCTTGGTCGTGCGCGGGGCGCCGAAGCTCTTCTCGATGATGACGTTGCGGCCCTTGGGGCCGAGGGTGACCTTGACGGCATTGGCGAGGACGTCGACGCCGCGCAGCATCTTCTCGCGGGCATCGGGTCCGAAGTGGACGAGTTTGGCAGCCATGTGGATGGTTCCTGGTGTTCGGTTGTCTGTCGGTTGATCCGTGACTTCGTGAAATCGTGCAGCGGTGAACGGTGAGGGCGTGGAGGGGAGGGTGGTGCGTTCGGCACGATGTGCCGTTCACGGTTCACCAGCTCACGGTTCACGGTTACTTCTCGATGACGCCCATGATGTCGCTCTCCTTCATGATGAGGAGATCCTGGCCGTCGATCTTGACCTCGGTGCCGGACCACTTGCCGAACAGCACCTTGTCGCCCTTCTTGAGGTCGATCGGGACGAGCTTGCCGGCCTCGTCGCGGGCGCCGGGGCCGACGGCGATGACCTCGCCTTGGGACGGCTTCTCGCCGGCCGTATCCGGGATGATGATGCCGCCCGCCGACTTGGTCTCGGCATCGGCGCGCTTGACCACGACGCGGTCGTGGAGGGGTCGGAACTTCATAGGGTAAAAATCTCCGATTTCAGTGACTTGTGACTGATCTCTGCCTGATCGCGGGGATCTGGAGACGGCGCTGTTAGCACTTCCATGCACAGAGTGCCAAGCGGCCGGGCTTGAGATAGGCGCATGTCCGCGAGGTGTCAAGGCGATCGAGGCCGTGAGCCCGCGGCTCGGTCCGCCGGAGGGTGACCGGGGGCCGACGGCGGGTCGATGGCGAGCTGTCGATACTATAGTTCGGAGATATTGAACTAAGCGGTGGGCGATCCCAGGTGTGGAATGCGGACGTGGCCATCTCGGTCGGCGACCCCCTGCGGCCGAAGCAGCCCGCTGCCCCGGCCACCGGCGAGCGCGGACAGGTCCGCAACCCGACTTCGCCCCGACTGCACCGTCGCGGCGGGCACCCCCGCGGCGCCCGCCCCGGACCGGACCCAACGGAAGGAATTCCGCATGAACGCCTCGCCCCTCCTCGCACCGCTCTCGCTCGGCGCTATCGACATGAAGAACCGCGTCGTGATGGCGCCGCTGACCCGCTCGCGCGCGTCGAGCACGGGCGTGCCCGCGCCGTTCGCGGCCGACTACTACGCGCAGCGCGCCTCGGCCGGCCTGATCGTCACCGAGGCGACGCAGGTCTCGTTCGGCGCCATGGGCTACAGCCGCACGCCGGGCGTCCATACCCCCGAGCAGCGGGCGGCGTGGCGGAAGGTCGTCGACGCCGTGCACGCCCGCGGTGGCAGGATCGCGGTGCAGCTCTGGCACGTCGGCCGTATCGCCTCGAGCCTCAATCGCGGCGTCGCCGCGGAGACGGTCTCCGCGAGCGCCGTCCGCGCGCCGGGCACCATGTGGACCGACCGGCAGGGCATGGTCGAGCACGATATGCCGCGGGCGCTCGACACGGGCGAGGTCGAGACGGTCGCGGCGGACTTCGCAGCCGCGGCGGCGGCCGCGCTCGACATCGGCTTCGACGGCGTCGAGATCCACTCCGCCAACGGCTACCTGCTGCACCAGTTCCTGTCGTCGAACGTCAACCGGCGCGCGGACCGCTACGGCGGCTCGATCGAGAACCGCGCGCGGATGCCGCTCGAGGTGGTCGAGGCGGTGCTGGCGCGGGTGCCGGCCGCCAGGGTCGGCCTGCGCGTCAGCCCCGGCCACACGTTCAACGGCATCGAGGAGGCGGACACGGACGAACTCTACGCGCACTACCTGTCGCGGCTCTCGGACTACGGACTCGCATGGCTCCACGTCATGCGGCCGTTCGCGAACGCGGCGGCGAGCGATCCGGTGACGATGGCGCGCGGAGTCTACACGGGCGCCGTCGTCGCCTGCGGCGGCTACACGGCGGCGAGCGCCGCGGCGCTCGTCGCCTCGGGCGGGACGGAGGCGGTCGCATTCGGCCGCGACTACATCTCCAACCCCGACCTCGTCGCGCGCATCGCGGCGGGCGCGCCGCTGAGCCCGCCCGACCAGGCTACCTTCTACACGCCGGGCGAGAAGGGCTACACCGACTATCCGGCGCTGGCGGCGTGAGCGGGAGCGGTCGCTAGTGCTGTGGCGCAGTCAATTGGTTCCCACGCGCGGCAGGCATTCCAACCAAATGACTGCGCCTGAAACAGCACTAGAAACACAAGCT
>JAKAML010000255.1 GCA_021812845.1 Pseudomonadota bacterium | reverse complement strand
TCCGGGGGACCGCCGCAGGCCGGCCCCATCGTCCCCGACCAGGGCGTCGCTCGGACAAAGCCGGGCGGGCGCGAGAAAACCGCTCACGGAAACTTGACAGCCTGCGACAAGTCGTACAATTTGCCCGCGCTTCGACGGTGGGCCTCCGGTGACGAGCCGGCATAACAATCAAGCGGTCCAGGTCTGGGGAAGGAACGGCGCGGGACGGTGCGGCAAGCACCGTCCCGCTGCTATTTCGGGCCCCTCCGCCCGGATTGGGGCGGGCCTCGGCGCCGGGTGCGCCGTCCGCTCACCGGTCGTCGGCCCGCGGTCGCGGCGCCGCTTTGCAGCGGTTCGATTCAACATCGTTCACTAAGCTTGATTTCGCGTCCCTTAGGGCGTTCAATCGCGATCGCGCCGCGAACGGGCGGGCTCCGAGCCCGGGTCGCGGCACGGCTCGATCCGGGCGCGCGGCCGGCGGCGCGCCATCGTGAGGACGACGTTCCAGACGGGGGTGCGGACCGATCGATGCAGGACGAACCGTTCACGCGCCTCGATCTCAACCTGCTGTCGATCTTCGACGCCATCATGGCCGAGCGCAGCCTGACCAAGGCCGGCCTCAGGCTCGGGATGACGCAATCGGCGGTCAGCCACGCGCTGGCGCGGCTGCGCGAGGTGACCGGCGACGCTCTGTTCGAGCGCACCGGACGCGGCGTGCGCCCGACCGCCCGCGCGCTCGAGATGGCGTCCGACGTGCGCGAGGCCCTCGATCGGTTGCGCACGACCCTCCGGCAGAAGCCGGTCGGGTTCTGCCGCGAGACGGCGGAGCGGACGTTCCTGCTCGACATTCCGGTCGGGATCGACGTCGTCGTCGTCCCCCAGCTCGCCGCGCGCACCGCCTCGAGCCGCGGGCTCAACTTCCGCATCTCCGGCGGCCGCGCCTGCGCGATCCTGCACGAGCTTCGCTTCGGCGAGACCTGGCTCGCGCTCGACTACGAGAAGCCGGACGCCGCCGGCTACAAGCACGAGCTCTTGTTCGAGGATCCCTTCGTCCTGGTCGCCCGCCTCGGCCACGAGGTGCTCGAGGGCGAGATGACGCGCGAGCGCTTCGAGGCGATGGATCATGTCGCGTTCGCGTGGGGCCGCGAGGTCGGGCTGTCGCCGCTGTCGCAGCGGCTGGCCAGGCTCGGCATCGAGCGGCGCATCAGGTACGCGGTGCCGAACCTGGTCGCGGTGGCGGCTGTCGCGGCGTCGAGCGATCTCGCCGGCGTGTTGCCGCTGAAGGTCGCGCGCGGGCTCGAGACAGTGTACCCGATCGGCTGCCGCGCGCTCCCGTTCGAGGTTCCGCCGATGCCGATCTTCATCGTCTGGCACGAGAACTTCGACGGCGACGAGGGTCACGCCTGGCTGCGCGGCACGCTGAAGGAGATCGCCGCCGAGATTTGACGCCAACCATACGCGAGGCTGCTGCTCCCCGGCGGCAGGCGCCGGCTCAGCCGCGGCCCTGGTCGAGCGCCTGATAGTACTCGATCAGGATCCTCGCCACCTCGGGCCGCGAGAACTCGGCCGGCGGCGGGATGCCCTTGCCGAGCATGTCGCGGACCTTGGTGCCCGAGAGGGTCACGAAGTCCTCCGGCGTGTGCCCCGGCGCCTCGCGCATCATCACGACCTTGTCGAGCTTCTTCGAGTAGGCCGTGTTGTCGGCGCGGAAGGTGTCGATCGACAGTGCGCCCCGCGGGATCTCGTCGAAGATCGTCTGCGCGTCGAACGGACCGTAGTAGTCGCCGACGCCGGCGTGGTCGCGTCCGAGGATCAGGTGCGTCGCGCCCATGTTCTGGCGGAACACGGCGTGCAGCAGCGCCTCTCGCGGGCCGGCGTAGAGCATGTCGAAGCCGTAGCCGGTGATCATCGCCGAGTTGGGCGGGAAATAGACCTCGACCATCTTGCGGATCGCGGCGTCGCGCACCGGCGCCGGGATGTCGCCGTCCTTCAGCTTGCCGAGCAGCATGTGGATGACGAGGCCGTCGGCGCCGAGCCGGTCCATGGCCATCCGGCACAGCTCCTCGTGGGCGCGGTGCATCGGGTTGCGGGTCTGGAACGCGACCACCTTCGACCAGCCGCGGCTCTCGATCTCGGCGCGGATCTCGACCGCGGTGCGGAAGGTCTCGGGGAACTCGGTCTTGAAGTAGCTGAAGTTCAGCACCTGGATCGGACCCGACAGCATGGTCTTGCCCTGGGCGAGCAGCGCCGCGACCCCCGGGTGCTTGGGGTCGGAGGTGCGGAACACCTTCGCGACGATGGTCGCGAGCTCACCCTCCGTGAGCGTCTCGACGGCGGTGACGTCCATCACCGCCAGCACCGGCTGGCCCTCGACGTTGGGGTCCCTGAGCGCGATCCGCTGCCCGGCCTTGATCGTCCCCGCGTCCGGCACGAGATTCATGACCGGCACCGGCCAGAACAGGCCGCTCGCGGTCTTCATGTCGGTCGCGACCGACAGCGCCTCGGCCTTGCCCATGTAGCCGGTCAGCGGATTGAAGTAGCCGCCCGCCAGCATCACCGCATTGGCCGCCGCCGCCGAGCTGACCACGATCGACGGCAGGTTCTCGGCCTCCTTGGAGAGCCGGGCATGGGCCGCCGGGTCGGCGACGATGAGCGGATTGAGCGCGGCCGAGCCGTGCGGTGCAATAAGTCTGGTCATGCCGTCGTTTCCCCCTGCCGCCGGTGCGTTGCCCGGGCCTGTCCGTCCCGGCGATGCCGGTCACGTCTTGTCTAGTGGCACCACTTCACGATACATGAGAACAATCGCATATTCGACTATTATAGGTTACTGGCATCGTCGCAACCCGTCTAGGCTCTCGCCCGGACGGGTCGGCCGGGAATCCCGGGGGCGCTCCCCGGAACTTGCCGGGCGCCGCGGTCGGGGCAGACGCCCGAGCGGCTCGGCGATGGGCGGACCGACATCGGCGCGCCGGTCGTCGGCCGGCGAGCCGCCAAGGGAGCCACGAGGGAGCCACGAGCGAGCCGACTGGAAGCCGGCAGGGAGAATTCGGTAGCATCGCCGGAACGATGGCATCAAACTGACGGCGCCATACCGACGATAGACAAGACCAACGAGACGATCGGTTGAAGTTCACCAATAACCGCCAGTCGGAGACGGTCATCGGGCAGGGAGCCGCCGAATGCCTTCGGCAGCGGAGCCACGGCACCCCGCGCGCCAGACCATCGTCGTGTCGGGCGGCGGCATCGCCGAAAACTCGGTGGCGCCGGGAGCCGCCGAGACCGGTCACGTCGTCGTGCGGATCGAGAGCGGCCCGACGCTCGGCGGGCTCGCGATCGACGACCGGCGTAGTACGATCGAGGGGTCGAATCTGGACGAGATGACGAAGAACAGCGGTCGAGGCGGCGCGCGCCGCGCGTGCCCGGCCGGGGGCTGACAACAGGAGGTGACGACGTGCTGATCCGGGATTTCGTCAAGAAGCGCGGGCCGGTTGTGACGTGCCGGCCGGAGGACAGCATCGCCGATGCGTCCGACGTGCTCGCCGAGCACAAGATCGGCGTCATGCCCGTGCTCGATAGCCATTTCAAGCTGGTCGGGATGCTGAGCGAGCGCGACATCGTGCGCGCCTTCTCCAAGAACAAGGCCGCGTTCGCGACCCTCTCGGTCGGCGAAGTCATGTCGCGGAACGTCGTCTCCTGCGCGCCCGGCAACTCCCACGTCGACGCCGCCAATCTGATGCGCCGCAACCGCATCCGCCACCTGCCCGTCGTCGAGGAGGAGATGCTGGTCGGGCTGATCTCCGTCCGCGACATGCTCGAGATCTTCGGGCCGAC
>JAKAML010000254.1 GCA_021812845.1 Pseudomonadota bacterium | reverse complement strand
CCGCTCCCTACGGCCGCGCCGAGTTGGTGCTCGTCGAGGCCGGCGACCGTCAGCCACGCAGCCTGTCGGGCGCCTTTCGCGATCCGGTCGCGCCGAGCCTTCCCGCCGCCATGGCCGCCGCGAAGGCGCACATCGAGACCATGGACCGCCAGTACGAGACGGGCGAGGCGCGGCGCAGCCTGCACACGTTCAAAGAGGAGCTTCCCGGCGCCCCGCGCGGCTCGCTGCGAGATATCGCCGAATGGGCAAAGGCCGCCGTCCTCGCGGGCGGGACGAAGCGATGAGCGGCGCGTCCGACCGCCACTGGCTCGTCCTTCGGCTCGAGGCGCCGCTCGTCTCGTTCGGCGCGGTTGCGATCGACAGCAACGGCGTGATCTGGGATTTCCCGGCGCTGTCAATGTTGACCGGCGTATTCGCCAACGCGCTAGGCTACGAGAGAACCGAGCGGGAAGCGCATCAGGCGCTGCAGGATCGCCTCGTCGTCGCGTCCCGACGTGACGACGAGCCGTACGACGGCGTGCTGACGGACGTGCAAAACGTCCAAATGCAAAAGTCCGACAAGGGCTGGACCACGCGCGGCGCTCCGGAAGGCCGTGACGGAGGAAGCTACGACGGTCCGCATCGCAGGTTCCGCGACTACCACCCGGATGCGCTGGTCACCGTGGTCGTCACGCTGCGGCCGCCGTCCAGCACCGAGACCTGCGGCAGCCGCCTGCCGCCCTCGCTCGACGATCTCGCGCACGCGCTCGACAGGCCCGACCGCCCGCTCTTCATTGGCCGCAAGCCCTGCCTGCCGGCCGCCGCCCTCAATACGCGACTGGTCGTCACCGCCGCGACCGCCCACGCCGCGTTGTTGAAACTGCCCCCTCCCGTCGACCGCAGCCGCACACCACGGCGCGCCGCCCGACCGAGCCGGGCCGTCGAGCTGCGTGCCCAGTGGCCGGCCGGCGAAGGGCCGCGAGAAGGACCGCTGGTCGATCGGCTGATCGCCTTGCCCGATCGCCGCAACTGGATCTCGGGCCTGCACGGCGGCACGCGCTCCGTGGTCGAGGGACGCGTGCGACCTGACAAGCCATCACGCGAGGCCTCGATATGAGCGCGCACCTTCACCTGCTGCGGATGCCGATCCGGCTCTCGGCCCTTGCCCGCTATGCTGGCGATCGCGGCTGGATCGCCCGCCGGCGTCGCGACGGTCGCGAGACAGATGCCGGTTTCGATCCGGGGCGCGCGCTTCACCACGTCCTTGACGAGGCGTTCGGGCCATCGGTCCTGAAGCCGTTCCGGCTGCTGACGCCACGCGCCCGCGATTGCGGCTCCCTCTACGCCTACGTTTCGAAAGCCAAAGACGAGCTGTTGGCGACCATCGCGGAAACAGCTCCGCCGGAGCTGGCGAGCGGCCGCATCCTCGACCTTGCGCAGCTCGAGACCAAGCCGATGCCGAACGTCTGCCCGAAGGACAAGCGGCTCGGATTCGATCTGCGCGTGCGCCCTGTCGTCCGCATCCGCAGCGCGATGCCGGGCCCGCGACCGGGCGCCAAACCCTATGCGCCGGGCTCCGAGGTCGATGCGTTCCTGGTCGAAGCGCAGAAGGCCCATCCTGAGGGGCGCCCGCGCATCATCGATGGCGCCCCGACGCCGTCGGGCATGCTGGCGGCGGGTCGCGACAGGCCTGCCGTCTATCGGGACTGGCTGGCCGCTCGTCTGGAGGGTGCGGCGAGGCTCGACCACGAGCGAACCGAGATGGTCGCGTTCGAGCGATCGCGCGTCTCGCGGGGCCGCGCATCGCTGGAAGGACCCGACGCCACGTTCCACGGCGAACTAGTCGTCATCGATCCCGCGGCCTTCCACACACTCCTCGCCCGTGGCGTCGGCCGCCATCGCTCGTTCGGGTTCGGGATGCTGCTGCTGCGCCCGCCCCGACGGAGCTAGCCATCCATGCTCTCCGGCCGCCTCGGTCTCGACAAGGCTCGCGTCCCCCACGCCGACCGGCACGGGCTCATCTTTCTCGAGCGCGGCCGGCTCGAGGTCGAGGACGGTTGCCTGCGCTTCGTCTGCGCCGGCGGCGGAGCGCTTGCGGCAGGCGACTACCAACTGCCGCACCAATCGGCCTCTATCATCCTTCTCGGACCGGGCTCGTCGGTCACCCATGATGCGTTGCGCATTCTTGCCGCCCACGGCTGCGCACTCGCCGCGATCGGCGCGGGTGGCGTGCGCTTCTACACCGCACCGCCGCTCCTGCCCGACAGTTCTGCTCTCGCCCGTCGCCAGGTCATGTTGTGGGCCGAGCCGAAGGAGCGCGTGGCGGTGGCGCGCGCCATGTATGCGATCCGCTTCGGCGAGGAGGTCAAGGCGCGCACGATCGAGATGCTGCGCGGCATGGAGGGCGCCCGCCTCAAGCGCCTCTACGAGCTGACCGCCCGCCAGTATGGCGTTCCTTGGCAGGGCCGCCGCTACGACCGCGCCAATCCCAACGCCACCGACATTCCGAACCAGGCGATCAACCACGCCGCGAGCGCCGTCGAGGCTGCCGCCGCCATCGCGGTCGCTGCCACTGCGACCGTCCCGCAACTCGGTTTCGTCCACGAGGACAGCGGCCAGTCGTTCGTGCTCGATATCGCCGATCTCGTCCGCCACGACGTCACCCTGCCGATCGCTTTCGGCGCTGCCAAGCACGTCCTCAAGCATCGCGACGACAACCTCGAGCGCGTCGTCCGCACCAAGGCCGCCGAGATGCTCGGCACGAAGCAGGTCATCGCGACACTGATCGACCACATCAAGGCGCTGATCGGCCCGCCCGATCTGCTTTCGCAGCCGGCAGGCAGTGCGGCCGAGGCAGCGCCCGGAGCCGAGACCACCGGCACCTCATCTGACGCAAGCCCGCCTGCGGCGGACGACCCGGACCGGAAGGAGGCCTGAGCCATGCCGCTCTGCATCGTCGTCACGCGCGATGTCGAGATGCGCTACCGCGGCTTCCTCGGCTCGGTGATGCTGGAGGTGGCGCCCGGATTCTACGTCGGCCCGCGCATCAGCAAGGGTGTGCGCGAGCGCATCTGGGACGTGATGACGGACTGGCACACAGCACTCGGTTCCGGCAGCGTGACGATGGTATGGCGCGACACCTCGATGCCCGGCGGACTCGGCGTTCTCAATCTCGGCGAGCCGCCGAAGGAGCTTGTCGAGCATGAAGGTTCTCTCATTGTTCGGCGCCCGCTCCGCGGCACGTAGCAAGGCGTTCTTTGACATGTTGAACGAAATCAGCTTCTTGGATGGCAGAGGCTCCTCCGCCCACGCGGAGATCGACCCTTCGCCCACGCCAGCGCCGAGGCCGTCCAGCTGGCTCCTCCGCCCACGCGGAGATCGACCCGCGTCACCTATCGCAGCGTCTCGGATCGCATCGGCTCCTCCGCCCACGCGGAGATCGACCCGTGTCGAATCCCGACCGGCTCGACGTGCTCTAGGCTCCTCCGCCCACGCGGAGATCGACCCGCCGAGATGCCGCGGGTCTGGCCGGGACGCTCGGCTCCTCCGCCCACGCGGAGATCGACCCCTCAAGTGCCTGGCGCAGGCGGTGAAGGAGAAGGCTCCTCCGCCCACGCGGAGATCGACCCCAGAAGCGGGTGACGCTCCACGCGCGCGGCAGGGCTCCTCCGCCCACGCGGAGATCGACCCTTGTGGTCGATTGCGTTCCGGCCTTCCTCGAGGGCTCCTCCGCCCACGCGGAGATCGACCCAGCGTCGGCGGGCGCTGCAGGGCGAGGGCGTCGGCTCCTCCGCCCACGCGGAGATCGACCCGCCGAGTTCTGGTCCTTGCCGGCCTCGTAGACGGCT
>JAKAML010000253.1 GCA_021812845.1 Pseudomonadota bacterium | reverse complement strand
AAAGTCCCCCCGTAGGCGTCGTCGGGCACGATCAGGTGGTCGCCGGGCCGCAGGAGGTGCAGCACCGCGTCCTCCGCCGCCAGCCCGCTGGCGAAGGCGAGACCCCTCGGGGCCCCCTCGAGGGACGCGAGGGCGGCTTCGAGGACCGCACGGGTGGGGTTCGCGCTGCGACTGTACTCGTAGCCGCGGTGGCTGCCGACGGCCAGAACGGCCTTCTCGCGCTGTTGAAGGTCGAGGCGGAGGCCCGCGAGGCGGCGAGCGTCCGCGACCTCCAGTTCCTGATCGCCAACGAGACCCGACGCCTGGTCCGGGCGCGTCAGGTGTTCGTCCTCGCGCGCGGCCTCGCCGACTACGAGGTCACGACCATCTCCAGCCTCGCCGTGGTCGACCGCACGGCGCCGCTCGTCGGCTGGGTCGAGGCGCTGGCGCGCCACGCACTTGCGGCGCCCGACCTCGGCGAAGCCGTCGTCCTCGATCCCTTGGCCGCCAGCGGCGCCACGGGCGTGGCCGCGAGCTATCCGTTTCGTGATCTGGTGCTGTTGCCGCTCCGTCGGCGCGGCGGTCCGCTGCTCGGCGCCGTCCTCCTGGCGCGCGAGATCGCGTGGACCGAGCCGGATCTCGTCGTCGGCACGCGTCTCG
The DNA here is from genome assembly GCA_021812845.1 of Pseudomonadota bacterium. Lineage (GTDB taxonomy): Bacteria > Pseudomonadota > Alphaproteobacteria > Rhizobiales > Hyphomicrobiaceae > JAKAML01. The sequence goes on along the minus strand of JAKAML010000253.1, from coordinate 3,201 downwards.
CCGCCGCCTATGCCCACGCCTGGACGGCCCTCGTGCCCTGGGTGCGGTCGCCGGTCTGGTCGCGACTGTCGTCACGACGGATATGGCTCGCGGCGGCGGCGGCGGTCGGCGCACTCGCGCTGGTGCCGGTCCCGCTGTCGGCGCTCGCTCCGGCCGAGGTCGTGGCGCGTGGCGCCGTGATCGCCGCCGCACCCATCGACGGCGTCGTCGAGAGCGTGGACGTGAAGCCTAACCAGGCTGTCCAATCGGGCCAGGTGCTGGTGCGGCTCAACGACACGATGCTGCGCAACCGGCTCGAGGTGGCCGAGCGCGAGGTCACCGTCGCCGACGCCCGCCTGAAGCAAGCAACCCAGATCGCGTTCTCCGACCCGCGCGGGATGCACGACCTCGGCATCGCCCGGGCCGAACTCGCCCTCAAGATCGCCGAGCGCAATTTCGCGCGCGACATGCTCGCCCAGTCGGTGGTGCGTGCCGGCCGCGCCGGCATCGCCGTATTCTCCGACGCGCGCGAGCTCTCGGGCAAGCCGGTGGCGACCGGCGAACGGATCATGGAGATCGCCGATCCCGCCGCGGTCGAGCTCAAGGTGGAGCTGCCGGTGGCAGACGCCATCACCCTGCGTCCCGGCAGCCGGATCGCCGCGTTCCTCGATTCCGATCCATTGCATCCCTTCGCGGCGCGGCTCGATCGCTCCGACTACAAGGCGCGCCCCGCCGACAACGGCACCGCCTCCTTCCGCGTCGTGGGGACGTTCGACGGCAACGGACGTCCGCTGCCGCGCCTCGGCGTGCGCGGCACCGCGCAGATCTCCGGCGACCGGGTGCCGCTGGCCTTCTACCTGTTCCGCCGGCCGATCGCCGCGTTCCGGCAATGGACGGGGCTCTGACTCCGATGCCCGCCGCCGCCGCCGCGCCGACCGCTCCGCCGCGACCGCTGCCCGCACTCCGGCAGGAGCTGCGGCTCGAGCGCGGCGCCGACGGCGTGACGGGCGCTCCGACCTGGCTCGTCGTCGATCCGGTGGCCAACACCTACACCCAGATCGACGAGACCGCGTTCCAGCTCCTCTCCGTCTGGGGCACCGCCGCGACCGCCGTCGATCTGGCGACGGCGGCCGCCGCAACGTTCGGTCTTTCCGTGTCGCCGGCCCAGGTCGAGGAGCTGGCGCGCTTCCTCGACGCGAGGCATCTTGTCGTCGCTCCGCGCCAGAACGGCTGGCGGCACTTCGCCGAGGCGGCACGGCGGCGCGAGCAGGGCTGGCTCGGCTGGGCGGTCCACAACTACCTGTTCGTGCGGGTGCCGCTGGTGCGCCCGCAGCGGTTCCTGGACCGGACGCTGCCGCTGACGGCGATCTTCTATTCGCGCGGCTTCTGGCTGGCGATCGCCGCGACCGGGCTCGCCGGGCTCTATCTCGTGTCGCGGCAGTGGGAGGCGTTCAAGTCGACGTTCCTCCACCTCTTCTCCTGGGAGGGGCTCGCCGTCTACGGCCTGGCGCTGGTTGCCGTGAAGGCCCTGCACGAGCTGGGGCACGCCTACACGGCGACCCGATACGGCTGCCGGGTGCCGTCGATGGGCGTCACGCTCATGGTCCTGGTGCCGATGCTCTACACCGACGTGACCGACTCCTGGCGGCTCAGGTCGCGGCGCCAGCGGATGATCATCGATGCGGCGGGAATGGTGGTGGAGCTCGCCATCGCTTGCGTCGCCACGGCGCTGTGGGCTTTCCTGCCGGACGGCCCGATGCGCAGTGCCGCATTCACCTTGGCGACCATCGGCTGGGTGATGAGCCTCGCCGTCAACCTGAACCCGCTGATGCGCTTCGACGGCTATTATCTGCTTTCGGACCTGATCGGCGTCGACAATCTGCAGGAGCGCGCGTTCGCGATCGGCCGCTGGCGGATGCGCGAGATCCTGTTCGGGCTCGGCGCGGCGCCGCCGGAGCGACTGCCGCGGCGCCTGGAGCGCTTTCTCGCGGTCTACGCCTGGGCAGTCTGGCTCTACCGGCTGGTGCTGTTCACCGGCATCGCGCTCATGGTCTACCACCTGACGTTCAAGGTGCTCGGGGTGGTATTGTTCGCGATCGAGATCGTCTATTTCGTGCTGCGGCCGATCGCCGACGAGGCGGCGTGGTGGTGGCGTGAGGGACGCACCATCCGTGCCCGGCCCAGAGCGCGCCTCACGGCGGCGCTGGCGGCTTCCATCGGCGTCGCCGTCGCCGTGCCGTGGTCGACGCGGGTCGAGCTTCCGGCAGTGGCGGAGGCGGCCGAGCTGACCCGCACCTATCCGCCGCGCGCGGCCGAGGTGACGGCGCTCCACGTGGCCGCCGGCCAGCGCGTCGCTGCGGGCGATCCCATCGCGACGCTGCGCGCGCCCGCGCTCGAGCACGAGGCGACGCTGGTCGCGCGCCGGCTCGCCCTCGTCGACATGCGCCTCGCCAGGCGCGGCGCCGACGACGAGGACCGGTCCCGCAGCCTCACGCTCGAACGCGAGCGCGCCCTCCTCCACGCGCGGCGCGAGGGACTGCGGCGCGAGGCGGCCGAGCTCGTGGTCCGTGCCCCGCACGCGGGCGAGGTGGCCGAGATCAATCCCGAGGTCCACCCCGGCCGCCACGTCGCGCAGTCGGACGCGATCGCACTCGTCCGTGGCCACGCACGGACAATCGTTCGCGGCTATCTCGGCGAGCACGACCTCGGTCGGATCGGCGACGGCGCCCGGGGGCTCTTCGCTCCCGACGATCCGCTGCTGCCAAGGGCCGCGGTCGAGCTGGCTTCGGTCTCCAGAGCCGCGGCCTTCTCGATCGAGATCCTCGAGCTCGCCTCCCGCCACGGCGGACCGCTGGCCGTCAGGCCGCAGCACGTCACCGGTGGCCCCGAGCGTCTGGCGCCGGAGACGGCGAGCTATCTCACCGTGTTCGAGATCGCCGAGGGGAATTTCGCCTCCGGCAAGGCGGAGCGCGGCGTGATCCTCGTCGAGGGCCGCGCCGAGAGCCTGCTGGCCCGGGTCTGGCGGCAGGCGCTGAAGGTGCTGGTTCGCGAGAGCGGCCTCTGATCCCGAACGCACGACGACGTGACGCGGTGCGTTCGGCGTCGGCACAGGATCGGCTTAGCGGCGGCGCGCGATGGACGGTGACTGCCGTCGCGCGGACCCGCCGGCGGGACCGCTATTTCCCGCAAAGCCGGCCGATTGCCGCGTCGAGGCCCCGTCCG
>JAKAML010000252.1 GCA_021812845.1 Pseudomonadota bacterium | reverse complement strand
CGCCGAACGCCGCCACCGCTGCACCGAACACCGCCAGGATCAGCACCCAGAGCAGCATCGAGCCCTCGTGGTTGCCCCAGACGCCGGAGAGCTTGTAGAGCGTGGGCTTGGTCGAGTGCGAGTTCTGGTAGACGTTGGCGACCGAGAAATCCGAGGTCAGGAAGGCGTGCGTCAGCGCCAGGAACGCCAGCACGAGCAGGCCGAGCTGCACGAGCGCGGCGGGCTCCCCAACGCCCATCAGCCGCTGATCGGCCCGGACGGCGCCCAGCGCCGGCACCGCCAACTGGATCGCCGCCACGGCGAGCGCCATCACCAGCGCGAAATGTCCGAACTCGACGATCACCACGTCCTCCCGACCCCGGCCGTCACCGGCGGCGATGCTACTTGCCGGCGCCGCCCCCCGGCGCGGCGGCGTCCGGATGCTTGCTCGACTTGCCGAGCGTCACCCCGCGCTCCTTGAGCGACTTGGCGACCTCCGGCGGCATGTAGTTCTCATCATGCTTGGCGAGCACGCTGTCGGCAACGAAAAGTCCCGCCGCGTCGAGCTTGCCTTCCGCCACCACGCCCTGCCCCTCGCGGAACAGGTCCGGCAGGAGGCCGGTATAGGAGACGTTGATCGTCTTCAGCGTATCGGTCACGGCGAACCCGACCGTCGCACCCGCGCCGCGTTTGACCGAGCCCTCGGCGACCAGACCTCCGAGCCGGATGCGCTGGTTGGCGCCGATCTTCTTCTCCGCCACGTCGCTCGGCGTATGGAAGAAGACGACCGAGTCGCGCAGCGCGAACAGAACCAGGATCGCGGCGACCGACAGGACGCCGACGCCCGTTCCGATCATGATGCCGCGTCGTTGCTTTCTCGTCATCGCTGATCCCTGTCGTCGAAGGTGGTCCACGTCGTGGCCGCGCTTGCCACGCGCCGCATCCCGGTCCCGGCTGTCACGCGGCCGCCACGGGTCTGCCGGCCACTCACGAGCCGAGATCCAGCGAGCGGGCGAGCGCGTCGAGCTCGGACAGCGCCGCCCCGTCGCCCGCGAGATTGCCGCGCGCCTCCGCCAGCGCCGCCGCCGCATCGCCGCGACGGCCGAGCACTGCATAGGCGCGCACGAGGTCGAGCCAGCCGCCGAGATCCTTGCCGTTCGTCTTGAGGCGCGTGGCCAACCCCTCGACCATGCGCTCGATCATCGCCGATCGCTCGGCCGGCGACATGCGGGACGCCACCGCCACGTCCTCCGCGCTCGGCCCCGCGCCGGGCCGCGCCGATGGCGCGCCTCCCGCCGCCGCGGGTCCGCGCGGCATCGCTGCGGGTGCCTGGGCTCCTGGTGCCTGCGATCCGGACACCTGGGGCGCCGCGCCCGCGGCCTGCCCCGCCACCTCCTTGAGCCGCGCCTCGACCATCGGCCGCCACGGCGCATCTGCCGGCGCCTCGTCGAGCAGCGCCCGATAGTCCGCGGCGGCGAGGTCGCGTCGGCCGTCCTGCTCCTTGGCCAGCGCCAGCCAGAAGCGCGGCTCGAGCCGCGACGGTTCGATCGTGCGCAGCCGCTCGTAGGCGAGCCGCGCCGTCTCGTTCACCATTCCGTTGGCGACCAGCACATGCGCCTCGGCGAGCCCGGCGAGCCGCTTCGGGCTCTCGCCGAGGAGCGCGATCGCACGCGCATAGGCGTTGGCGGCATCCTCGTGACGCTCGAGCACCATGTAGACCGGCGCCAGCACGTCCCAGCCCTGGCCGTCGCCGGGCTGCTCCCGCAGCCGCGCCTCGACCTTGGCGACGAGCTGATCGAGGTTGGCCGTCTCGGCCGGAGCCTTGAGCCGCGCCTCGCGCGGCTGCGCCGGCAGTCCCGGCGAGCCGACCTTGAGATAGAGCGCCATCGATCCGAGCGGCAGCAGGATCGCGACCAGCGCCGAGACCGCCTTCGGCGACGTCAGACGGGCGATGGATGCGCGAAACGCGCCCTCGGATGGGGCCGGCGAACCGGCGGAGCCGTCCGCCGCGCCTGTCCGCAACTCCGACTGCGCCCCCCTCCGGACCCGGCCCTGGCGGCTCAGCAGCCGCCGCGCGACCTCGGCGTGCGCGGCCTCGGCCTCGGCGGCGCCGATCAGCCCGCGCTCGCGGTCGGCGACGATCTCCGAGAGCTGGTCCTTGTAGACGGCCACGTCCGCCGCAACCGGGTCGAGCGCGGCTTCCGCCTCGCGCAGCAGCGGACGGACCAGAATGGCGACCACCGCAGCGGCCACGAGCGAGAAAGCCAACCAGAGGAGCATGTCCGACCCACGATACCTGCGATCATGGGATAGGGGCGGCGGGACGGCAAGACAAGGGCCCGTCGTCGGAAATGCCGTTGTGTCGCAATAACTCTTGCGGCATCGACGCCACCTGGGGCGATCTTTCCGGCGGCCCGGCCATCGCCCGGGCCGATTGGACACGGACGAACCATCCGGCCCGCGCCGCTTCGGCCGGCGGCGCCGTGCGAATTCCCACGGCGAACGCCGCGAGCTCTAGCCGACGTTGCTCCAGGTGCCGTCGGGATTGCGGCAGGCCGTTCCGCGCATCGCCTGCGGCCGGCCGTCGATGTAGACCTTGTGGGTGTAGTCGCGGCAGTCGCGCGCGCCGCGCCGGTAGGGCCGGCTCGGCACCACCTCGCCGTAGCGGCCGTTGTCGGGATTGCGCCATGTCCGGACGCGGCCCGACTCGCCCCGCTCGAGGGCGTCGAACTCGGTCTGCTGCGCCAGGAGCCGGTCGCGCTCGTCGAGCGAGCGGCCGATCTCGTTGCCGATGATCCCGCCGACCACCGCACCGGCTGCCGTCGCCAGCACGTTGCCGTTGCCCTTGCCGAACGAGCTGCCGATCAGACCGCCCGCGACGGCTCCGCCGACGAGACCGGTGTCGGCCTTGCTCGGCCCGTTCGGACCGCAGCCGGCGAGAAGCGCCGGGATGGTGATGACCGCGGCAATGCGCAGAAGTCTCATGTTCGTTCCCTCCCGGCGGATCCCGGTGCATGGCCCCCGGCGACCCGATGTCCGTTCGTCCGGCGGCCAATGACGGCAGGATGATACCCCCCGGCGCACGACGACGAACGTCGGCAGCAATTGCCGCGGTGATTCGGGCGGAAATTCGGCTGGGTCCGGCGCCCCCTGCTTACGGACCGCCGCTGCGCCGTCTCAGGCCCGACACGCCCTTCAGACCGCGGGCAGGTCGAGCCGGGCGGCCAGTCCGCCGCGCCGCGACCGCTCGAGCCCGAACGAGCCGCGATAGGACTGCGCCAGATCGGCGACGATCGACAGCCCCAGTCCCGAGCCGGGCTTGCTCTCGTCGAGCCTCAATCCGCGCTTGCCGATCTTGGCCCGCTGCTCGTCGGTGAGGCCCGGCCCGTCGTCCTCGACGAGGATCGACAGTCGACGCGATCCGCTGCGCTCGGCCTGCGCCACCGCGACGTCGAGATGCACGTCCCGCCGCGCCCACTTGCAGGCGTTGTCCATCAAGTTCCCGAGCATCTCTTCGAGGTCGTGCTTCTCGCCCTGGAACCGCGCTTCGGGCGGACAGCAGACGACGACCCTCACCGCTTTGTCGCGGTGGATCCGCTCGAGCGCCCGCGCCAGCGGCTCGACGACCGCCGCGACCTCGGTCACCCGCCCGACGACGCCGACCCGCGCCGCCATCCGCGCCCGGTCGAGATAGTGGTTGACCTCGTCGCGCATCACCGCCGCCTGCTCGGCCACTTTCCGCGCGAACGGGCTCTGATCGTCGCGGGCCTCGTTGGTGCTGGAAACACGATCTTTCCCGGGGCGGGGTTCGTCGCCGGAGCGGTCGCGGGAACGGAGATCAGCGCAGTCCAGGGGATCCTCTCGGGAGACGTGAGCCCAAC
>JAKAML010000251.1 GCA_021812845.1 Pseudomonadota bacterium | reverse complement strand
GCGCTCCGGCGGCCGACGCTCGGCGTCGGCGGCTCGACGCTGCCGATGCAGTTCGCGCGCGTCATCTACAAGACGCCGCCGTCGTCGCGCGAGGGCGGGCTGACCAAGCTCCGCCGCAAGCTCGCGGAATGGTGGCTGGCGCCGGTGATCTACCACGAGCTGACCCGCGGCGGCGACGACACACCGCTCCGGCAGTGGGCGGCGAACCACATCTGGCTGGCGCAGCGGACGGGCGGGCAGCCCCTGCACGGGGTCGAGGTGACGAGCCGCATCGTGTTCGGCAAGGAGGCGCGGGATCTCTCGATCGCCGAGCAGTTCGTGCTGGCGTCGGCGGTCAACAAGCCGATCATCCTGCTCGAGGGGAGCGAGAAGCTCAACGAGGTGAGACTCGACCGCTGGCGCTATATCACCGAGGTCCGGGCGCGGACCTGCGCCGAGAGGCTCATCACCGACGACGCGCTGAAGAAGGACATCGTGTTCGAGCTCATCAATCTCGCCGGCGGCCCGCCCGATCCCAAGGTCAAGCCGCGCCTGCAGCAGGCGCTCGAGCGGCACGCGCCCGAGCTCGCGCGGCGGGCACAGGCGAACCCGATCATTCGCGCCAATGCCCTGATGCCGGCGGCGCGGTTCGGCGTGCGCGAGGAGATGAATCAGCGCTACGGCTTCGGCTGGCGCGACCACGTCCGCGGCGTGACGACCACGTTCGACGCGGTCGAGAACCTCGCCTTCGCCGACAAGGTGAAGGCCGAGCTCGCGAGGATCGACGGTCGCATCGCGGCGCGGCTCGGCCCCGGCTTCGCGCTCGACCCGGCCAAGGTCAAGGGCGAGGTCAGGAGCCCCGACGTGATCGTCGTCGCCGCCGACACGAAGGGCGAGATCGTGCGCTACTACGAGGCGGGGGAGCAGGCGTCCTACTTCGGCTCCGCCTTCGCCCACGACGCGACGAGCGGAACATACGAGCCGCGACGCGAGGCGCGCATGATCGCCTCGACAGGCAAGATCCTCGCCGCCATCGCCATCGCCAACGAGGGCAAGGACACGGCATCCTCGCTCTATCTCGACACCGAGGCGCCGGCGCGTGGGCTCGAGACCTGCGACAAGTCGGGCAAGGAAAGGCACGGCCGCAAGGCCATCGTCGCCTTCGCCTGCTCGCTCAACAATCCGCTGCTCAATCGCACGGCGCTGACCGGCCAGGAGCGGGTGGCGCGGCTGATCGACGGGTTCGGCTTCAACATGCCGCCCGCCGGCGCCGACGGCTCGGGTACGCCGCCATCGACGGCGGCGGTGCTCGGCCAAGTGTCCGGGAGCCCGCGCCGCGTGCACCAGATGTCGGGCGTGGTGCTCGCCGCGCTGATCGGTCAGGGCGGCAGAGGTGTGGCGCCGCCGAGCCTCGTCGGCGCCTACGACTACACCAATCGCGCGGCGGCGCTCGGTGCCGGCCAGCCGCCGGGCGATGCGATCGTTCCCAACGCCATGATCCGGCGCGGCGGACTGGGTCTCGTCAAGTCGCTGCTCGAGGCGCCGCTCTGCTATTCCGCCAATGGCGTGCCGCACGGCACCCTCAAGAGCCTCGGTGCGTGGTGCGCGACGAGGCGGGCGGACCTCAGGCTCCATTTCGCCAAGACCGGGACGCAGGTGACGCTCGATCGTGACGCCACGGTCGACACATTGGTGACCGGCGGGCTCCAGTTCCAGAACGGCGCCGCCTATTCCTACGTCGTGCTCGTCGGCACGGGCTCGCCGGGCACGCCGTGGGCGCGCTCGGTGCACGCGGCACAGGCCGCATCGCCGCTGGTCGAGGTGCTGCTCGCCGATCTCGCGGAACATGCCAAGGCGAATCCGCGGCCGCACCTGCTGCCGCCGAAGCCGGTCGTGCCCGTGGCGCAGCGCGACGATCTACCGGCGCTTGCCGCGCGTGGCATCAAGCTCGGCAAGGGCGTATCGGAGGCCGAGCGGCGGCGGATCTTCACCACCAACTGAGCGGCGACCCGCAATCGCGCCTGAACCGCGGCTGAACGGATTGCGGCGGGGTTCCGCCACAGCCGCGCCCCATGCCCGACATGAAACCTCTCTAGGCCAGTGGCTGGTCTCCCGCGCCCCGGCGCGGCGGTCCCTGACAATCCAATGCGTGGCCGCGGGTCGAGGAGGGCTCGGCCCGGGACGCGCGCCAGGCTGGTGGAACATGGCGTTCGGACGAGATGCGGCGACGTCGCGGCGCACGACGGAAGACCTCACGATGCGCGGCGCGGCGCCGTCGCTGACGATCGATCCCGGCCCGTCATGGACGGAGCCGGAGGCCGAGCCGCGCGACTGGAAGAAGCTCGCGCTCGTGGTCGGCCTCGGCATCCTGTCGTGGGTCGCGACCTATGTCGGTATGCTCGAGCTGATCGAGTCCAACATGGGCGACCTGCCGCTCACTCACAAGGTCATCATCGGCTTCTCGGTCGCCATGCTGATGACCATGATCATCTGGCTGCTCGACCAGCTCTTCGCGCCGATCCCGACCTTCACCAAACTCGTCTACGGCGTGGGCTATCTGTTCCTGACGCTGATCTCGGTCGGCTTCGGCTTCGGATTCTACTGGAAGGTACTGGAGAGCCGGTCGGAAAGCTCGCGCTCGGCGGAAAGTGCGGTGACGCAGGTGCAGTCGTCGCTTCACGCCGCCTCGACGCGGCTCGACCAGCTTTCGACGACTCTCGTCCAACTGACCCAGGTCTCGACCGCCCAGGCCGAGATCGAGCGCACCAAGGGCACCTCGTGCCCCAACTCGAAGCCGGGCGACGGCCCCCGCCGGCGGCTCCGCGACGAGGACGCGGCCCGCTTCAATTTCGCCTCCGAGTTCGTCAAGGGACGTGCCGGGCAGGTCAAGGGCGAGCTCGGCGCGCTCGATGCCGATCTCGTCAAGATCGCCGCCAACGACGCGTCACTGATCGACGCCAAGTCCGGCACCCGCAACGAGTTCATGAAGGCGCTCGGCCGCAAGCTCGATCTGACGGTCACCGGGTTCAACGCCTTCCGCACCGATCCTCAGCTCCGACAGATCCGCACCGACCTCGCCGAGCGGGCGGAAAAGACGACGTTCGCCGACAGCCGCGGCGGCACCTATGCCTGCCCCGATCCGCAGCTCCAGACGGCGCTCCGGGGCGTCGTGCGCGCGATCGACCAGCTCCCCGACCTCGAGAAGCCGAAGATCGCCGCGGTCGAAGGCTCGGAGGCGACGATCGAGGCCTTCCGCCGCCTGACGGCGACGTTCTACGGCGCGCTCGCGTTCAAGCTGCCACCCTCGGCCGACGAATTGCGAGACCTTCAGAAGAAGGCCGTGCAGTCGCTCGAGACGCCGGCCGGCGCGCAGCGTGCCGCGCTCAACGAGGCGGTGGGGCTGTCCAAGCGCGACTACATCCCCCTCGCCATTGCCGCGTTCGTCGACTTTTGCCTGCTGCTCGTCTCGATGGGGCGGCCCGCGAACCGGCTCGGCGGCCTCGTCGGCAAGATGCGCGAGGCGGAGAAGGGACCCGTCATCCAGATCCTGTCGCGCTTCAACGACATCCACCGCGACCCGGCGATCCGGCAGAACTTCGAGGTGTTCCGCCACGTCGTGTTCGACTTCCACGGCGCCTACTATGTCGCGGTGCCGCTCGATGCGCCGTACCGGTTCAAGAAGGTGCACGGCGCGCACGGAATCGGCACGGCCCAGCTCGAGGAGTTGCAGCAGGAGGCGCATCTGCTCGCCAACCTGTTCGCGAGCTTCGAGAAGGAGAAGATCTTCAGCCGCGTCTACACGCCGCTTCTGTCGACGAAGGCGATCCAGAGGAAGTTGTGGCGGCAGGGCAGCAAGTTCGCCGGCTGCGAGGCGTTCCGGTTCTACAGGTTCCGGGACGGCGCATG
>JAKAML010000250.1 GCA_021812845.1 Pseudomonadota bacterium | reverse complement strand
CGAAGCGTCCGGCGTCGAGCGTCATATTGCCGAGCACTTTCGATTCGATGACGTACCGCGTGCCGTCGAACGACTTCAACTCGCCCTGGACCGTGAACCCGCCGCCCTTCATCTGCAGTGTGACCTCGGCCGCGGTCGCCGCGAGCGGCACAGAGAGCCCGAAAAGCCCCGCCGCCAGCGCCGCGAGCTGTCTCGTCGCCTGTCCCGTCATGCCGTTCCACTCCCGCTCTGACGTTCGTGTTCTTTTCGGCCTCGTGGATGGCGTTCGGCGCGCGGCGGCCTAGGGGCGCGCGTCGATGTCGGGCACCGCGTCCTCCATGTAGCGGCCGGCGCCCGAGAGCTGCGCGCCGCAAGTCGCGGGGACGATCGTGCCGCGCTCGCGCACGACGTCGCCGCGCGGCCCGAGATGGAAGGTGTCGTAGACGATGGAGGCGTGCGCGCCGCTGCCGCATGTCTCTCCGCTCGGCTGGGCACCGCGCGTCTCGTAGTCGAGCGCGGTCGCGATGAGACCGGACTGCTGCCCGGGATGGTGCCAGAACGTGTAGACCTCGGCATGATCGCCCGACGCGCTGCCGTCGTCGGCGGTGCTGAGGAAGCCGCGTCCGCGCGCCGAGGCTCTGGCCTCGGCCTCCGATTCCTCCGCCGACCGCGGACCGCCGGCCCAGACGTGGCCGGCAGCGCCCGGGCGCGCCGCGTATTCGTAGACGTGCAGATCGAGGTTGACCGGCGCCCGCCACACCACGGCGACCTTCGACAGTCCGCCGAGATCGACCGCGTCGAGCGCCACCGGCTGGCGCGGTCCGTCGCCGATCTGGAGGCTGACGGACGTGGTCTTGCCCTGGAACAAGTCGAGCTCGGCCGTCAGCCGGCCGGCGCCGTCGAGCTGGCGCACGAACTCGAACGGGCCGTAGCGCAGGATGGTGCGCGCATTCGGCCGGCACGGCGTCTCGATGTCGAGCACGATGCGGCCGCCGCTGACCGCGCGGGCGCCGATCTTGTCGGTGCCGCAATCGGCCGCCGCACGCGCGACCGGCTGCGGGACGGTCGGCGGCGCGGGTTTGGCCGCTTTCTGGCGCGCCTCGGCCTCGGCCGCGTTGCGGCGCTCGGATTCGGCCGCCCGGCGCCGCTCGGCATCCGCCTTCTCCCGCGCCACCGCCTCGGATTTCGCGCGCTCTTCCGCCTCGGCCGCCTGACGGCGTTCCGCCTCGGCCTTGGCGCGGGCCTCCGCCTCGGCCGCCTGGCGGCGTTCCGCCTCGGCCTTCTCGCGCGCCTCGGTCTCCGCCGCCCGGCGGCGCTGCTCCTCGGCCTTCTGCGACGCCTCCGCCTCGGACTTCGCGCGCTGTTCCGCCTCGGCCTTCTGCCGTGCCTCGGCCTCGGCGCCGCGCTTGCGCTCCTCCTCCGCCCGCTGCCTGGCCTCGGCGTCCGAAGGCGGCAGCCGGCGCTCGTCGACGAAGACGGGCGGGGCGGCCTTCTCTGCCGCCGCGTCGACGACGGGACCCAGCACGGCCATCGCCGCCACGAGGGCGCACAACCGAACCGGCGGTGGCGGGTTGGAACGCATCGTCAGTTCCTCACCCGCGCGATGGCACCATCGACGTCGGCGCAGCCGCCGCGCGCCTTGGCCCGCTGATAGTAGCCGAGCGCCTCGCGGTTCGAGCGCGCCACGCCGAGACCGTGCTCGTAGAGGGCGCCGAGGAAGCAGAGCGCCGTCGCATCGCCGCTGGCGCCGGCGAGCTCCCACAGCAACCGCGCCTTGCCGAAATCGGCGGGCCCGGAGGCGGGCTGCGCGTAGAGCGTGCCGAGCTGGGTCAGCGTCCACGATAATTGCGGCGTGCCGACCGACAGCGCCATGGCCTTCCTGAGCCAGAACGACGCCTCGGCCTGATCCGGCCCGCCCACCGTCATGTGCAGGCTCTCGTCCGCGAGCTTCAGTGCCGTCGGCAGATCGACCTCCGCCGCGTTGCGCCCGCGCGGACTGACGGCCGCGACCGCCAGCATGTCGGAAAAGGTCGCCGCCGGCGGCGCGTCTGTGACGGGCGGCTGGCCCCAGCCGCCCTGGCGCAGCGAAACTATCGCGGTCAGGCCGGCCGCCAATAGGAACCCGAGCGCGAACGGCGCGCCGACCCGCCAGGTCCGCTGACTGCGGTGCGCCGCGGGCCCGGTCACGGCGCGTGGCGCCTGCGGCACGAGATCACGCGCGCCGCCGGGGGTCAGGGCGGTGCCCTTCGGCGACTCCGGGAAGAGTCGTCCGGTGGCGACCGGCGCCGTATTGTGAGCGGCGGCCTTCGGCGCGCCGGCAGCCGGATCTACCGCCGCACCGAAGCCCGGGACGGCGCCGGTGTTCGCCGACACGAGCACCGCGAGTTGCGGGGTGCCGTCACGGCCGTTGCTCAGCGGGTGGTGGGGCGGCTCGCTCGTGGCCTCCGACAGGCCGTCGCCCGTCTCGGCATGATCGGCCTCGGCGATCTGGCGCTGGATCGCGAGCAGCGCCGCCTCCTCCTCGCGCCGGCGGTTGGCCTCGGCGACGGCCTCGAGCTCGGCGGCCAGCTCGGCCGCGGTCAGCACCACCGGCGGGGCGGCAACCGGCTCGGAGACCGCGAGCTCGGGCCACAGCGTCTCGGCGCGCACGAACGCAGCCGGCACCGCGACGACGACCGGGGTGCCCGGCAGCAGGGCGGGGGACTCGACGATGTCCGGCCCGACCACGATCTCGACGCCTTGCGGCGTCAGCCGCGTGGCCAGCGGCACGCGATCGCCGCGCGGCCAGTCCTCGGGCCAGTCCGCGTCGGAGTGGTCGGCCGGAACCGATCCCTCACCCGCCCTGGCGCCGTCCATGGGCTCGATGCGATAGGTGGCATTGGTCGGCAGCAGCCACAGGCCGTTGAGCCGGATCACCGCGTGGCCGCCCTGCGGACGATCGGCGTCCTCCACAACCTCGACCGTGATCTCGCTCACAACTCGACCTCGAATGGGCTCGATGCGAAGCCCGCGACCAGCTCGCCCAGCTCCCGATCGCGCTCGGCCGACTGGACGAGGCCGGGCGCGGCGGCGATATTGGCCTCGACGAGGCTCGCGATGGCGAGGTGCCAGTCGGCATCGCCGAAGGCCGGCCGCCCGCGTCCGCCTTCATCCCGCAACCCGTTCCCGGAGTCGAGCCTCGCCAGGGACAGCTCGCCGCTGCCGTGCGCGGACCAGGAGGGGCCGTCGATGGCTTCGCCCGTTGCGCCGGCGAGACCATTGCCCTGGCCGCCGCGAGGGATACTAGCAAGATAGGTGTCGATGATCCGCACGCCGGTGGCGGCAAGGTGAACGCCGCCGACCGACCCCGCGGCGCCAGGCCCGGCGCCGGCGACCCGGGGATCGAATGCCGCTGCGACGACGGCCGCCGGCAGCCGGCCGAACGCCGCGGTCACGTCGGCCACGAGGCCGGTCCGCGACGCACCGATCGCGATCTCGTCGAGCACATGCTGCAGCACGGTTTGCGGTACCCCCAAGTGCCGGCAGAACCTGGCGGAGCGTCCAGCCTGACGCATCGCGCGAAGCCAATAGGTGACGGCGGCTGCGGCGGAGTCATGGCAGATTGAAGGATTTTCGAGGGCCGGCGCGGCCCCGGGCACGAGTTCGGCCCCACCGGGGCGGTAGGCAAACCGCGCCGTCCCCGGTTGCCGGACTGCGCCGGCGACGGCGGCGGCGAGCTCGCGCTCGGTGATGCCGAGCCCCGACACCAGCGCGCCGGCCGAGATCCGGCGCGAGCGCGCGACCGGCCCCGACCGGCGCAGGCGATTGACGGCGACGTTGGCGACCTGGCGGCGCCATTCGGCGAGCTCGATCGGATCGTCCGACAGCTGATGGCGCAGCACGCGCGCGCCAAGCCCGCGGCGCGGCTCG
>JAKAML010000249.1 GCA_021812845.1 Pseudomonadota bacterium | reverse complement strand
AACAAGTACATGTCGACGCCGCGCGGCATCTTCGAGCTGAAGTACTTCTTCACCTCGGCCATCCAGTCGGCCGGTGACGGCGAGGCCCATTCGTCGGAATCCGTGCGGCACCGGATCAAGCAGCTGATCGACGGCGAGAGCGCCGAGGACGTGCTCTCGGACGACAAGATCGTCGAGAAGCTGCGCGACGACGGGATCGACATCGCCCGCCGCACGGTCGCCAAATATCGCGAGGCGATGCGCATCGCCTCTTCCGTCCAGCGCCGGCGCGAGAAGCGGATGAGCGGGCGCATCGCACGCTCCGCCGCCGAGTAGCCGAGCGCCGACGGCGGCAACCCCCGATTGGCGGGGACGGGTTCCGGGCGGGCTCCTGCGGCCCGGCACGCCCCGGCAGCCGGTCGCTGCGCCGCCGCACCGTTTTCCCGCCGCGGATGGCCCGAGAGCCCTGCTGTGATTTGACACAGGGGGGCGCGCCGCACTACCCTTCCAATCTGCGGGGTACGCAGTCGCGTTGCATATCGGCTCGGCATTACCTCTGAAAAAACGTAATGCTTCGAGCAGGTTGAGTTGTCAGGCGAGCTGCCGGCCGACGTTCGGTCGAGGGCGGCGCAAGGCGATGGATGGCACGTTACGTGACACGCAACACGGCCCTCGCAGGCGCAGCAATTTCCGTCTATAGGGACGGGCCGAAGTCCGCTGCCTGCGGCGCCGGGCTCCTCGCGTCGCGGGCAGAGCCGGGCGGCATGGCCGCCGGACCGGACGTCGGGGCGGCTTGTCTTCGACGACATCGGAACACGATTGCCGGCAGGTGCGCGGTGGCGGCCGTTGGTGCTCCCGCAGGCGCGCGACCGCAGGACGAGGTACACGCAACCAACTCGAGCACGGCGCAATCGAGCCCCGGAACGGCAGCGATCGCTCGCCGCGGCACGGTCGATGCATTGCCGGCCGCGGCGCTCGGCGCCGCCAAACGGCGGTGCATCGGGCACGGTGCGGGCCGAGGCCCGGCGCCGCACTCGCGGACTTCAGGTTCGAGCCGGCTCCGGACAACTCACGGTGGGACGTCACGACCATGGACCTTGCTGATCTGATAGCGCCCGAGGGGATCATCCCCTCGCTCAAGGCCAAGAGCAAGAAACAGGCCTTGCAGGAGCTTTCGGTGCGCGCCGCCGCCATCACCGGCCTCGAGCAGCGCGACATCTTCGACACCCTGCTCCAGCGGGAGCGGCTGGGCTCGACCGGGCTCGGGCGCGGCATCGCGATCCCCCACGTCAAGTTCAAGGCGCTGTCCAGCATCGTGTGCCTGTTCGCCCGCATCGACGACCCGATCGCGTTCGACAGCCACGACAACGAGCCGGTCGACCTGATTTTCCTGCTCCTGGCGCCCGAGCACGCGAGCGGCGACCACCTGAAGGCGCTGGCCCGCATCTCGCGGCTGGTGCGCGAGCCGGCGGCACTCGAGCGGTTGCGCAGCGCCCGCGACGCGACCACGCTGCGCGCGATCCTTTCCGGCTCGACCACTTCCCACGCCGCCTGACCAGGTATCACGCCTCAATCTCGCAATCCCGGCCGCCGCCTCAGACGGTCGCCGCGAGCCGTGGCACGCGGGCGGCGGCTCCGCGATCAGCCCGTGACCAGAAGCGCACCCAGCGCCAGCCCGCCGACGACGATCCGCCACCAGCCGAACAGCGCGTAGCCGTGCCGGGACACGTAGTCGAGCAGGTAGCGCACGACGAGCACGCCGCTGACGAAGGCGGTGACGAAGCCGAGCGCGATCCCCGACACCGCCGCCGGATCGAGCGCCGCCCAGTTCTTGTAGAGATCGTAGGTGAACGCCCCGGCCATGGTCGGCATGGCGAGATAGAACGAGAATTCGGCTGCCGCCCGCTTCTCGACCCCCATCAGCAGCGCGCCGACGATCGTCGCACCCGACCGGGAGACACCGGGCACCATTGCGAGGCACTGGCAGAGGCCGATCTTCAGCGCCAGCGACGGCGGGATCTCGGTCACGTCGGCGTGGCGCGGCGTGAGTCGCATCCGATCGACCACGAGCAGGACGATACCGCCGAGGATCAGCATGACGGCGATCAGCATCGGGCTCTCGAACAGCACGCCCTTGATGATCTTGTGGGCGAGCGCGCCGATCACCGCCGCCGGCAGGAACGCCAGCAGGATGCCGAGCACGAACCGCCGCGCACCGGCCTCCCGCGGCAGCGAGATCAGGAGCTGCCACAGGCGGCCGAAATAGACCGTCAGGATGGCCAGGATGGCACCGAGCTGGATCAGCACCTCGAAGGTCTTGCCCGGTGACCTGAAGCCGAGGAAATGCCCCGCCAGCAGCACATGGCCCGTGGACGAGACCGGGATGAATTCGGTCAGGCCCTCGATCAGCCCGAGCAGCAGCACCTGGATCGTGTCCATCTCGAGTCTCCCCGCCGCTTGCGCAGTCCGCGCCTGCCCCGTTGCCGCCCGAACCCCGCGCCGACGCCTCCCGGCCCCGCCGAGCATCGCTCTAGCAGAGTTCGCGCGCCGCTGCGTTGGCGCAAAAGCCTCACCCGGCAGGCGAGTGGGCGGCCGCGAGCCCGGCGGACCTGGCCACGCTCCTGTGCGCCCGATGGCTGGGCGATGCCTGCCTTGACTTTCGCACCGAACCGGCCGACCTCCAGCGCGTGGCGCGCGCCCTCCGTGACCGCGCCCGGCCCCTCCACCCTGCCATAGGGCCAGCGGAGCACGGCATGAACCGCCTGACCCATTTTCGGATCTGCCCTCGCTCACGCTCGATCCGGCTCGCGCTCGCCGAGAGCGGGATCGCCGTCACGCTGGCGGAGGAACGGCCATGGGAGCACCGGCCGCAGTTCCTGGCCATGAACCCGGCCGGCGAGTTGCCCGTGCTCGAGCTCGACGACGGCCTCACCCTGTGCGGCGCCTACGCGATCTCGGAATATCTCGCCGACGAGTTGCGCCCGCACCCGCCCGGCGATCGGACCGTGGCACTGTTTCCCGGCGGACGCGAGGACCGCGCCGAGGTGCGGCGGCTGGCGGACTGGGCGCACGGCAAGCTCGACCGAGAGGTGACGCGGGAGCTTCTGCACGAGAAGGTCTACGCGCGCCTCGGCTCGCGCCCCGATCATGCTCCCGATCCCGACATCCTGCGCGCGGTTCGGCTCAACCTGCGCTATCATCTGAGCTACATCGGCTACCTTGCGCATCAGCGGCGCTGGCTGGCGGGCGACGAGCTGTCGTTCGCCGATCTCGCCGCCGCCGCCCACCTCTCGGCCATCGACTACCTGGGCGAAGTTCCATGGGACGAGCACTCCGCCGCCAGATCCTGGTATGCCCGCATCAAGTCGCGGCCGTCGTTCCGCGCGCTGCTCGCCGACCGCATCCCGGGCACGCCGCCGCCGGTACACTACACCGACCTCGACTTCTGAACGGCGGCGCGCGGCGATCGGCAACGGACGTGACGGCGTGAGCGGAGCATCGACCCGACCCGGTGCCGACGAGCGCGCCGCGGCGGACGCCGTGCGCGCCGACGCGCTGGCATTCGGGTTCGACTCCGTCGGCGTCACCTCCCCCGATCGGCTCGATCCCGCGATCGGCGCCCGCCTCGACGCCTTTCTGGCCGACGGCCGCCACGGCGACATGGACTGGCTCGCCACCCACTCCGCTCGTCGCCGCCATCCTTCGGCGCTGTGGCCGGAGGCGCGCTCGATCGTCATGCTCGGCGCCAGCTACGCTCCCGGCCGCGACCCGCTGGCGGTGCTCGCCGAGCCCCTCCGCGCCGCGATCTCGGTCTATGCCCAGGGCCGCGACTACCACGATGTCCTGAAGTCGCGCCTGAAGCGCATCGCGCGGCTGCTCGCCGGGCGCACCGGCGCCGAGGTCAAGGTGTTCGTCGATAC
>JAKAML010000248.1 GCA_021812845.1 Pseudomonadota bacterium | reverse complement strand
CCTGCGGCTGATCGACGTCACCGGCGACCGCATCGAGAAGGCGCAGCAGCTCGTCGACGAGGCGCTCGGCCGCATTCCGTGGATCGGCCGGGCGAAAGGCCGCAGGTTCTACGCCGTCGGCGGCACTTGGCGCGCGCTCGCCAAGCTGCACATGGAGCATTCCAACTATCCGCTGCGGGTGATGCACGGCTATGCGCTGCCGCAGCGGGAGGCGATGGCGTTCGCCGAGCAGATCCGGCGGGCGAAGAAGCTGTCGGGCGTGCGCGGCATCGAGGAGGTCTCCCGCCAGCGTCGCGAGGTGCTGCCCTACGGCGCCCTCGTGCTCGAGCGGCTGTTGCGCAAGCTCGAGCCGTCCGAGGTCGTGTTCTCGGTGTTCGGCATCCGCGAGGGGCTGGTGTTCGGTCTGCTGCCGGAGCACGAGCGGCGCAAGGACCCGCTGCTGTGCTTCTGCGAGGACTATGCGCGGCTGCGCTCGCGCTCGGTCGAGCACGCCCACGAGCTCAGGACCTGGACCGACGCGCTGTTCCAGGGCGCGGGTCCGTCCGGGACGCCCGAGGAGCGGCGGCTCCGCCACGCCGCCTGCCTGCTGTCGGACATCGGCTGGCGTGCGCACCCCGATTATCGCGGCGAGCAGAGCCTCAACGTGGTCGCGCATTCGGCGCTCGGCGGCATCGACCATGCCGGACGCATCTTCCTGGCGCTGACCGTCTACTTCCGCCACACCGGACCCGACGAGCAGGGCAGCGACGATCTGTCGGCGCGGCTCGTGGCCGCGGTGCCGCGGCGGATGCTGAAGCGCGCGCGCATCATCGGCGCGGCGGTCCGCGCGGCGCACATGCTGTCGATCGGGATGCCGGGCGTCATCGACGAGACGCCGCTCGCCTACGAGGGGGGCAAGCTCGTGCTGACGATCCCGAAGGCCTACGCGAGCCTCGACGGCGAGCGGCTGCGGCGCCGGTTCCAGACTCTGGCCGGGCTGCTCGACGTTGAGCCCGAGGTGCGGCCGCTGCGCTGAGGGTTCTTTCCGATTTGCCCCGGGGACGGCCTCTTGATCGGGCGCGGGGCTGCCATATTTGATGCTATGGTTCGAATCGCCACTGCAACGCGACCCGTCACCGATTGAACCCGAGCTTGGTCCACGCGATCGCCCCGACCCATGGCTGACGATCCATACAGCGTCCTCGGCGTCTCGAAGAGCGCCTCCGACGACGACATCCGCCGCGCCTTCCGCAAGCTGGCCAAGGCCAGCCACCCCGACCTGCATCCGGGCGACGCGGCGGCGGCCGAGCGGTTCAAGAAGGTGACGGCCGCCTACGAGATCGTCGGCGACGAGGAGCGCCGCCGCGCCTTCGACCGCGGCGAGATCGACGCCGCGGGCGAGCCGAGGCGCGGTTTCCAGGGCGCCTATCCGGGCGGCCACGCGGGCGGACCGCGCGGCGCCGGCGGGCGCTTCGAGGACTTCGGCTTCGGCGACATCTTCTCGGACATCTTCAACGACGTCCGCAACGGCGGCGGGGCGGGGGGCGGCGCCCGCGCCGGCAGCTTCGCGCGGCGCGGCCAGGACGTGCGCTATACGCTCGAGGTCGATTTCCTCGAGGCGGCGCGCGGCGCCAAGAAGCGCGTGACCATGCCCGAGGGCGGCGTTCTCGATCTCTCGGTGCCGGTCGGCGTCACGGACGGGCAGGTGCTGAGATTGCGCGGCAAGGGCGGCGCCGGCCTCGCCGGCGGCGCGCAGGGCGACGCCCTGGTCGAGATCAAGGTGCGGCCGAGCGTCGACTTCAAGCGCACGGGCAGCGACGTGACATCGGAGGTTCCGATCACGCTCGACGAGGCGGTTCTCGGCGGCAAGATCGAGGTGCAGACCATCGACGGCCGTGTCACCCTCACCGTGCCGAAGGGCACGAGCTCGGGCCGCGTGTTCCGGCTCAAGGGCAGGGGTATCGCCGCGGCCGGCGGCGGCGCGGCCGGCGATCACCTGGTGACGGTGCGGATCGTGCTGCCCGAGACGATCGACGAGACCCTTTCCTACTTCATGACCGAGTGGCGCCAGAAGCACCGCTACGACCCCGGCCGCAAGTAGCCGCGAACCCCTCATCCGCCGCGGGGGGCACCTTCTCCCGGCGGGCGTAGGAAGTGGGTCTTTCCACTCCCGGCGCGGGAGAGGATGCCCGCAGGGCCGGCACGTCCGGCCATCGAAGGTGTCGCGGCGGGTCGACCCGTCGGCTCGGGATCATCGCACCGTTCGGCGATCATTGCTTCGCGGGCTCGTCGCCGTCCGAGAACGACGCCATCGCCGATTTGCAGCCGGCGCTCAGCTTCGCCTCGTTGCCCTTCAGGCAGCGCATCGGCCGGCCGCCCTCGGCGGCGTCGGACTTGCAGAGCTCGGCGATGTCGGTCGCGCAGGCGGCGCGCACCTTCTGGCGCTGCTCCTGCATGGCGGCGAGCGCCGACTTGCAGCCGTCCGACAGCTTGGCGGCGTTGTCGCGCAGGCACTTGCCGCGCCAGCCCTGGATCCTTTCCGCCGTGGCGCAGAGCTGATCGACGTCGGCGCGGCAGGCCTCGAGCGGGCCGCCGCGGCCCTGCGGGGCGGCGGCAGGCGACTGGGCGAACGCCGCCACGGGGGCGAGCATCGTCACGGCGAGCGCGGCCGTGGCCGCAAGTCGGGTCTTCATCATGGTCGTGTGCTTTCTCTGGTTGCCACTTCCGTAGCGCGGCCGGCGCCGGAGAGGCCGGAGAGGGACTCGGCCGCCAGCGCCGCGATCACCACATCGAGACCACACGAGGCGGCGCCGGAACGCGACGCGATCGGCACGCTTTCGCGGCATGAAGGTAAAGTTGTGTAATGCTCACGAGCCGCGAGCTGAACCCGAGCCAAGTCCCCTTCCCACGTCATGGCCGTGCCCGACACGGCCATCCAGTGTCACAGCACCGACATGCCGTGCATCGCGGCCGGCCATCGCGTGAGGGGGTGAGATCGTGGGGCAATTGCCGACAATGAGACTTCTCGGCCGACTGTGCCGCTGGCCGCGCGCGTCGGACGGCGAGAACGGCGCGCGATCCGTCGGTATCGAGAGGTCGGAAGAGGCGCGCCCGTATCAGGTCTTGCCGGACGGAATGGCCATCACCTCGCCGCCCGCGAGCGTGAGCGCCAGCTCGCCGCGCTTCAATCTCAGCGCGTCCTCGCCGAAAAGCTGCCGTCGCCAGCCGCGCAGCGCCGGCACGTCGGGCTCCCGGTCGGATGCGATGCGCTCGAGGTCGGCGGTGTCGGCGATCATGCGCGGGGCGACGCGGTGGCGGGCGGCGCACGACTTGAGCAGCACCTTCAACAGCTCGACCGTCGCGTTGGCTTCGGCCGAGAGCTGGTTGCCGTGATTGAGCGCCGGCAGCGTCCGCGGATCGCGGGCGATGCCGCGTTTCACCGCATCGACGATCTCCTTCGCCCGCGCCGAGCGCGAGAAGCCTTCGCTGAGCGTTCTGAGCTCGCCGATCTGCTCGGTCGAGGACGGCATCTGGTTGGCGAGATCGTAGAGCGCCTCGTCGCGGAGGATGCGCCCGCGCGGCACGTCCTGCGCCTGCGCCAGGCGCTCGCGCCAGGCGGCGAGCTCCATCAGCACCGCGAGCGACTTCCTGTTCTTGACGCGGAGCTTCAACCGCTGCCACGCCTCGTCGGGGTGGGTCTCGTAGGTCTTCGGATCGGTGAGCTCGGCCATCTCCTCGTCGAGCCAGTCGGCGCGGCCCGACTGCGCGAGCTCGCCCTTCAGATGCTCGTAGACGTCGCGCAGGTGCGTGACGTCGCCCAAGGCATAGACGAGCTGCTTGTCGCTCAGCGGCCGCCGGCTCCAGTCGGTGAAGCGCGACGACTTGTCGAGATCCTGGCCGGTGACCTTCTTGACCAGGTTGAC
>JAKAML010000247.1 GCA_021812845.1 Pseudomonadota bacterium | reverse complement strand
GTTCCGCGTCGCGCTCGCGCCGGGCGCGCCGGCCGCGCTCCTCGTCTCGGCACTCGGCCCCGTGGACGCGCGGATGCTGCGGGACGGAACGGGGCTGGCGCGCGGCGTTCCGGTCGCGGCCCTGGCCGGGCTGCCGGCATTCCGCGACCGGGACGGCCGGCTGGTGTCGGTGCCCTCGCTGCGGCACGGGAAGGGCTTCGGGGAGGCGCGGGGGGACGACGCGGGTACGGCGGCGGACCTCGTGCTGCCCTGGCGCTGGCCGCGCGGCGCCGACGGTTGAGGCGACGGCAGACCGGACGTCGCGGGACCGGCGGCGTCTCCCCGTGCAGATACACGCCCGACTACACGCCCGACTACACGCCCGACCGGCGACGGCCGTTCAGCTCTCGGTGACGCACGGCGGGTATTATCGGCCCGCAAACTTGGCAAAGCAGCCGGCGGCGCCTATCTTAACCGCCTGGGCGCCAATCCGGCGCCCGCTCTCGACGCGCATCCGGCGCAGATCGGCAAACGGACCGGACCGACAGATCGAATGGCAGTCGCACGCGGTGCCTCGCTGGAGGTTGAGACTCCGGGAGGGCTCGCAGGGATTTGCCGAACTTCCGGCCCACGGCTCGGCGACGTGGTCCGAGACCCGGCGGCCGGCGGTGCGCTCAGCAGGATATGAGATGAACTCGAACCTTCAAAAGTTGATGATCTGGGGCGGGATCCTGGTTTTGCTGGTCCTGCTCTATAACGTGGTCAACAACCCGACCCAGGCGCGGCGCGGCACCGAGATCAGCTACTCGGAGTTCCTGAACAACGTTGACAGCGGCGCCATCAGCGAGGCGACGCTGGCCGGCAACCGCATCTACGGCACCATGCGCGACGGCGGCGGCACGTTCTCGACCTACGCGCCCGAGGATCCGGGCCTCGTCGAGCGGCTCCGCAAGAAGGACATCAAGTTCAAGGCGCGGCCCTCCGACGAGGACGTGCCGTCGATCATGAGCGTCTTGCTCAACTGGTTCCCGATGCTGCTGCTGATCGGCGTCTGGGTGTTCTTCATGCGCCAGATGCAGTCGGGCTCGGGCCGCGCCATGGGCTTCGGCAAGTCGCGTGCAAAGCTTCTGACCGAGCGCCACGGGCGGGTGACGTTCGAGGACGTGGCGGGCGTCGACGAGGCGAAGTCCGACCTCCAGGAGATCGTCGAGTTCCTGCGTGATCCGCAGAAGTTCCAGCGCCTCGGCGGCCGCATCCCGCGCGGCGCGCTGCTGGTCGGCCCGCCGGGCACCGGCAAGACGCTGATCGCGCGCGCGGTGGCGGGCGAGGCCAACGTGCCGTTCTTCACCATCTCGGGCTCCGACTTCGTCGAGATGTTCGTCGGCGTCGGTGCATCGCGCGTGCGCGACATGTTCGAGCAGGCGAAGAAGAACGCGCCCTGCATCATCTTCATCGACGAGATCGATGCGGTCGGCCGCCATCGCGGCGCCGGCCTCGGCGGCGGCAACGACGAGCGCGAGCAGACGCTCAATCAGTTGCTCGTCGAGATGGACGGCTTCGAGGCCAACGAGGGCATCATCATCATCGCGGCGACCAACCGCCCCGACGTGCTCGATCCGGCGCTGTTGCGTCCGGGCCGCTTCGACCGCCAGATCATGGTGCCGAACCCCGACGTCGGCGGCCGCGAGAAGATCCTGCGCGTCCACATGCGCAAGGTGCCGGTGGCGCCGGACGTCGATCCGAAGGTCATCGCGCGCGGCACGCCCGGCTTTTCGGGCGCCGATCTCGCCAACCTCGTCAACGAGGCGGCACTCCTCGCCGCGCGCCGCAACAAGCGGCTCGTGACGCAGTCGGAGTTCGAGGATTCGAAGGACAAGGTGATGATGGGCGCCGAGCGGCGCTCCATGGCCATGACCGAGGAGGAGAAGCTCGCGACCGCCTATCACGAGGCCGGCCACGCCATCGTCAACATCGTGGTGCCGGGCAACGACCCCCTGCACAAGGTGACGATCATCCCGCGCGGCCGCGCTCTGGGCGTGACCATGAGCCTGCCCGAGCGCGACAAGCTCAGCTACTCGAAGCAGTGGTGCGAGGCGAAGATCGCGATGGCGTTCGGCGGCCGCGTCGCCGAGCAGATCGTCTACGGCAAGGAGCACCTGAACACCGGCGCCTCGAGCGACATCACCCAGGCGACCAACATCGCCAAGCGCATGGTGACCGAGTGGGGCATGTCCGACAAGCTCGGGCCGCTGCTCTACAGTGCCAACCAGCAGGAGGTGTTCCTCGGTCACTCGGTGACGCAGAGCCAGAACATGAGCGAGGACACCGCGCGCCTGATCGATGAGGAGGTGCGTCGCATCGTGACCACCGGCCAGGCCAAGGCCTGGGAGGTTCTGCTTGCCAATCGGACGCAACTCGAGGCGATCACCCAGGCGCTGATGGAGTACGAGACCATCTCCGGCGACGAGGTGATGGCGCTGATGCGCGGCGAGAAGATCGTGCGCCGCTCCGACGACGAGGGCACCAAGGGGCCGCTCGGCTCGGCGGTGCCGACGGCCGGCCGGCCGGCCAAGCCGCGCGAGGAGCCCGACGCCGGCGGCATGGAGCCCGCGCCGAGCGCCTGATTGTCGAGGCCGGCGTAATTGGCTAGACGTGGGTACGCGCCGCGACGACCTCGCGGCGCGTACTTTTTCGTGTGCGAGCGGCGCAGGGGAGTGCCATGTCGCAACGCCTGTTCCCCGCCCGCCGGGTGCTGTGGATGCCGCTCGGCCTCGCCTGGCGGCCACCGGCGGAGGGTGCGCGGTTCTGCTGCAACGAGATGGGTCTCTCGCTGGCCCACGACTGCGGCCAGCACGCCGATCCCTTCGACTGCGCCGACACGGCACTCGTCTACAACGAGGTGTTCGACGAGTACGGGATGCCGGTCCGCGACGGCGGCATGTCGTATCTCGTGGTCAGCCATTGCCCGTGGTGCGGGGCGCGGCTGCCGCAGAGCCGGCGCGACGCCTGGTTCGACGCGGTGGAGGCGTCGGGGCTCGATCCCGACGACGCCGAAGCGCTGCCGGCGCGCTACCTCACGGCGGCCTGGCGCAGCAACGGGGGCTGAAGGCACGATGCAACGGTCGATCTACGTGAGGCCCGTGGGCGCGTTCCCGTCGCCGCCCGAGACGGACGGCGAGGCGGCGCGGCAGAGCTGGCGCGGGCTGCCCCTGGCCGGCGGCCGGCTCTCGTTCGCGGCGGTCGAGATCATCGAGCGCGGGGCCGGGGCGATTGCGCGCCAGACGGTGGCGCTCGGCGACGTGTTCGAGCGCGACTGGGCGCGGAATACGCTCGCCGTGTCCGATTTGCTTGAAGCATTGATGACACCCCGCCCGCGCCTCGCGGGGCTGACGCTCGACCGGCCGCGCATCATGGGCATCGTGAACGTCACGCCCGACAGCTTCTCCGACGGCGGCCGGCTCGGCTCGGTCGAGGACGCGGTCGATCATGCGCTGAAACTCGCCGACGAGGGCGCCGACATCCTCGACATCGGCGGCGAAAGCACGCGGCCCGGATCGGACGCCGTCGCGCTCGACGAGGAATTGCGCCGCGTCATCCCGGTGATCGAGGCGCTGCGTGCGAGAACGGACAAGCTGATCTCGGTCGACACGCGCAAGGCCGAGGTCATGCGCCGGGCGGCGCAGGCCGGCGCGGACATCCTCAACGACGTCTCGGCGCTGAGTCACGATCCGGCGGCGCTCGGGGTGGCGGCGGAGAGCGGACTGCCGGTGATGCTCATGCACGCGCAGGGCGACCCCAAGACCATGAACGACGACCCGCGATACACGGACGTCGTGCTCGACGTGTTCGACTTTCTCGAGAGGCGCATCCAGGCCTGCGAGGCGGCGGGCATCCCGCGTGCGAGGATCGTCGCGGATCCCGGCATCGG
>JAKAML010000246.1 GCA_021812845.1 Pseudomonadota bacterium | reverse complement strand
CCAGCAAAGCGAGTTTCGGCGTCATTGACAGGTTGATCCTTCCAGCCTAGATCATTCAAGTATTCTCTTGAATATAGCGAGTCGTGACGGCGCGGGCAAGCCCGACCGTGGCCGAAGCCCAAAGGAGACCAAAGATGATCCTGCGTCAGTTCCTGCATTCCGACCCGGTTGCAGCCTCCTACCTGTTCGGCTGTGGCGGCAAGGCCTCCTGTGCGGTCGTCGATCCCATCGGCGACATTGCGCCCTATATCGAGGCGGCCGCGGCCACCGGCATGAAGATCCTCTACGTTATCGACACCCATATTCATGCCGACCACCTGTCGAGCGGACAGGCACTGGCGTTCGGCCCCGGTCATCTCGACGGCACGCCGGCGGCGGGCGAGGCGGGCACCGCGGTCTATGCCGCGCACCGCGACACGCACTTCGCTTTTCTGGGCGATGTCGGGATCGGCGACCGGATCGAGGTCGAGCGGCACGACGGCGTCGTCGCCCTGTTCCGCGTCACGGGCCGCGCGGTCGTCGATTGGGATGCGCCCGGAATCGACGTGGCGGCGCCTGGCCGGCATCTGGTGCTGGCGACGTGCTGGCCGCTCGACGCGCGGACGGCGGGGCCCGAGCGGCTTGTCGTTCATGCCGAGGCGGTCGGACCGGCGGCCCACGCCTCGTCGTCGCCCGGTCGCTGAAACGGTCGCCGACGACGACGGCCGAAGCGCTCAGCCCGACGGCAGGTACGGACGGCGGACCCAGCCGTTCGAGGTCAGCTGCTCCTGGGGTTGGAAGCGCATCTTGTAATTCATTTTGCGCGAGCCCTGGATCCAGTAGCCGAGGTAGAGGTAGGGCAGGCCGAGCCGCCGCGCGTAGTCGATGTGATCGAGGATCATCGACGTGCCGAGGCTGCGCGTCTCCTCGGTCGGGTCGTAGAAGCTGTAGACCATCGAGATGCCGTCGGAGAGGCGGTCGCACAGCGCCACCGCCTTGAGCGGCCATGTCTCGGGCCGCGTGGCGAGCGCGTCGTCGGGCCGCTGGCGATACTCGGTGAGGAAG
This sequence comes from Pseudomonadota bacterium, assembly GCA_021812845.1. Classification (GTDB taxonomy): domain Bacteria; phylum Pseudomonadota; class Alphaproteobacteria; order Rhizobiales; family Hyphomicrobiaceae; genus JAKAML01. The sequence continues at coordinate 2,865 of JAKAML010000246.1, read as the reverse complement.
GTCTTGATGACGCTGTCCTCGACCATCATCGCGTAGTCGAGGACGGTCATGTCGGCCATGCCGCCGTCGGAGTGCCGCGCCTCGATGTAGGAGCGGAACAGCGCGTACTGCTCGCTGGTCGGCACCGGCGTCACGCGCGCGGGCTGGAGGTCGCGGTTCCGCTCGACGATGCGGCGCATGGTGCGGCCCGGCTCGAAGGCGTCGACCAGCACCCGCACCGAGACGCAGGCGTGGCAGCCCTCGCAATAGGGCATGTAGGCGATGTTCTGGCTGCGGCGGAAGCCACCCTTCAGCAGGTTGTCGATCAGCGCCGGCGACTTGTCGTGGGTGAGGTGGGTGAAGAGCTTCCGCTCGAGCCGTCCCGGCAGGTAGGGGCAAGGCTGCGGCGCGGTGACGTAGAACTCGGGAAAGTGCTTCTGCTGCTCCGTCATGCGGGGCATTCCTCCGGCCGTCACGTCGCGCGGGGCGGGCGCTGATCCGAAGCAGGATGATAGGTGACGAGGGCCGGAATGATCAAGGGCCGCGGCGGAAGCGGGACTTCGGGCGGTCGACCGGCGTCACGGAGCCGCCGGCGTGCTGCATCGGCAACGAGCGGTGGACGAGGCGGGAAAGTCTTCCGTCTCAGCGCGGGCGGGGCGGCGCGAGCGCGGTGGCGGCGGCATCGGCGTCGCGCGAGCCGATCCAGAAGCGGCTGAGGAAGCGCATCCGGGCGGGGCCGAGCTGGGCGCCGTCGCTCGTCACGCCGACGAGCTCGCGCGAGCGGCGGAACGTGCCGCCCTTGTCGGAGAACGAGCAGACGAGCTTGCGCGAGCGCGGCAATCCGGTCGCCGGGCGGGCGACGTAGGAGATCGCGACGGCGTTGGCCTCGCCGATGCGCAGCGTCGAGGTGATGTCGATGCCGGTCGAAGCGGGATTGACGACGGCGAGGATCGAGCGGCAGGTGCGATTGGCCTGCTCCTCGAGGTTGCCGGCCGGGAGCACCTGCGCGAACGCCGGTCCGCTAGCCGGGCCGCACACGGCGGCGAGCTGGGCGGCGAGCCGGGCGGCGAGCTGGATCGAGAGCGCGAGCGCGACGGCCGTGGCGGCGCGTCTCGCATCCGCCGTGCCCCCGGCCGCCGGCGCCCGGGCTGGCCGCGCGGCGCAGGGTGGCGCGTGATCTCCCCGGTGACGCGGCATCGGCATCGCCCCTCGCATGGTGTGCGGCCTCGCCCGCCGAACCGTCGCCCGCTCAACCGTTGCCCTTGGTGGCAGTTATGCCGTGGCGGGCGTGGGTTTCAAGGAAAGAGATGATGTGGCCGGCGATGTCGACGCCGCTCGCGGCCTCGATGCCCTGCAGGCCGGGCGACGAGTTGACCTCGACCACCACCGGGCCGCGGCGCGAGCGCAGCATGTCGACGCCGCAGGCGTTGAGCCCGACCACCTCGGCGGCGCGGATCGCGGTGTCGCGCTCGAGGTGGCTCAGCTCGACCGCCTCCGCCTTGCCGCCGCGGTGCAGGTTGGAGCGGAAGTCGCCGGCCTTGCCAGTCCGCTTCATGGCGGCGACGACCCCGCCCGCGATGACGAAGGCGCGGATGTCGCTGCCCTCGGCCTCCTTGATGTATTCCTGCACCATGATGTTGACGCTGGCGGCGGAGAACGCCTCGATGATCGACTTGGCCGAGGCGGTGGTCTCGGCCAGGACGACGCCCATGCCCTGGGTGCCTTCGACCAGCTTGATGACCACCGGCGCGCCGCCGACCTCCTTGATGACGTCCTCGGCCTTGCGCGGGCCGTGGGCGAAGGCGGTGACCGGGAGGCCGATGCCGGCGCGGGCGAGCACCTGCAGCGCCCGCAATTTGTCGCGGGTGCGGCCGATGGCGACGCTCTCGTTCAACGGGAACACGCCCTGCATCTCGAACTGGCGGAGCACGGCGAGGCCGTAGTGCGTCACCGAGGCGCCGATCCTCGGAATGACGGCGTCGTAGATCGGCAGCGCCTTGCCGCCATACCGCAGCACGGGATTGTTGGACGTGATATTCATGTGCACCTGCAACGTGTTGATCACGTCGAGGGTGTGGCCGCGGGCGACCGCGGCGTGGATCAGGCGCTGGTGCGAGTAGAGGGCCGGATTGCGGGCGAGCATGGCAAACCGCATGAGACCTCCCGTTGATCGCAGGGTCCGCCGTCGCTGGGCGGCCGGACCGGGTCTCCTTAGGCCAAGCGGCGGCGGCGAGGAAGGGGGCGGGCGCCCGGCCATCGCGTCATGCACCGCTCCGAGGCGGACCCACCGCCGGCCGGCGACGCGGGACGGGGCGGCGGGATCGGGGGGCGCGGCGCGGTCATTGGCCGCGACGGCGGACAACACTCGTTCCGGCTTCGGGGCAGGACGGTGCGACCCGCGCCGGTATATGAGGGATCGGCCGTGTGGCGGCGGAACCGCGGGCCACCGCTTGGCACCGGTCGCGCCGTCACGACGGGATTGCCAAGCGGCCGCAACTCGTTTCATGTGTCGATCCGACGACGGACGCAGCATGGGCGGTCCCGGGCTGCCGGCCGGGTTCGGCCCGGCACAGGTCGATCGCCGCTCGCGTCATCAATTGCAGGAGCCCGACGCCAGTGCGACAGCCGGTCCATGACCTTGGCCTGGTCATCCGGGTATGGGGCGCGGCCGCGGCGGCGCTGGCCGCGCGCGTCGCCGTCGTGGTGGCGGGGGCCATCCTGGCGGGTGCCGTGCTGGCGGGGGGCGGCACGACGGCGCGGGCGATCGAAATCGAGGTCGCAGAGCGGACGCTCGCGCGCAACGTGATCGCGTTCTACGACAGCCGCGCCGAGCCGAAGCTCCACGAGACGCGGATCCACCAGTTCGCCGAGATGCCGCTCAACCAC
>JAKAML010000245.1 GCA_021812845.1 Pseudomonadota bacterium | reverse complement strand
ACGCGTCTATCCGCTACTGCCGGCGCGTTGGCTGATGACCGACCGCTACGAGACCATGCGCCATCTGCCGCGCGTTTCTGTGCCGCTGCTCGTCGTTCACGGCGAGGGGGATGAGATCATCCCGGTCGAGATGGGACGCACAGTGGCCGCTGCCGCTCCAGGTCCGGCCGAGCTGGTCACACTTCCCGGAGCAGGCCACTCCGACCACCATCTCTACGGGTCTTATGAGGCGATCAACGCATGGATCGACCGGCTCACGGGGCGGCGTGACGCGAAGCGGCGAGAGCAGTCGCGCTAGGACTTCGGTCGGCAAGCAAATTGTGCAGTGGAAATTGCGAACGGCCCGCGAAGATCGCGAGCCGCCGGCACAATCAGAATGTCCATTCGCCGGATCAGCGACCGCCGAAGCCGCCGCCACCAAATCCGCCTCCACCGAACCCGCCGCCGCTGCTGCCACCTGCGCCACCACGGCCAGCGCCACCGGCACCACCCGGACCGCCACGTCCCGGACCCTTGGCGCCGCGAGCCGGCGCGGCCGGCTTGCCGGGCAGGAGGCCTTCGCGCTGCAGCTTCTTGCGGGCGAGCTTGCGGGCGCGGCGCACGGCCTCGGCCTTTTCGCGCGCCTTCTTCTCACTCGGCTTCTCGAAGTAGTTGCGGAGCTTCATTTCACGGAAGATGCCCTCGCGCTGCATCTTCTTCTTCAGCGCCTTGAGCGCCTGGTCGACGTTGTTGTCGCGAACGAGAACCTGCACGCGTTGCTATCCCTTTGTGCTGGCTTGTGTAAATGTGAAACGGCGCTTCCGCACGACCCTTTGCGTCGTGCGGAAACGCCCGGATTTGCGGCTTCTCTACCAGAGAGCCTGCACCTTGTCCATCCGGCCCAGCCGAATTGCCGCCGGATTGCGCTCAACCCCGGGCCGGCCGCAGGAGCCGGTTGACGTGACCCATCTTGCGGCCGGGGCGGGCCTCGCGCTTGCCGTAGTGGTGGAGGTGCGCGCCGGGCTCGGCGGCGAGATCGTGCCAGGCGGCGATGTCGTCGCCGATCAGGTTGATCATCTCCACCTCGGCCGCCTTGCGTCCCGTTCCGCCGAGCGGCCAGCCGGCCACGGCGCGGATGTGCTGCTCGAACTGGCAGGTCTCGGCGCCGTCCATGGTCCAGTGCCCGGAGTTGTGCACGCGCGGCGCGATCTCGTTGACGATGATGCGGCTGCCGTGGCCGCGCGCCATGGCGAAGAACTCGATCGCGATGACGCCGACATAGTCGAGCGCCTCCGCGATCCGGCGCGCGATGTCGATCGCGGTCTCGGCGGCGGCGGCGTCGATGCGGGCCGGCGCCAGCGAGCGGTGCAGGATGTGGTCGCGGTGCTCGTTCTCGGTGACGTCGAAGGCGCGGAACGCCCCGTCCGCGCCGCGCGCCGCGACCACGGAGACCTCGGTCTCGAAGTGGACGAAACTCTCGACGATCGCGGGATGCCGGCCGATGGCGTCCCAGGCGGCGGCGGCGCCTGCAGCGTCGAGGATCTTCGCCTGGCCCTTGCCGTCGTAGCCGAAGCGGCGCGTCTTCAGGACGCAGGGCACCGGGAAGCCCGCCGCGAGACGGCGGCCGAGGTCGTCGAGGCCGTCGACCGGCGCGTAGTCCGCGGTCTCGGCCCCGAGGCGGCGGGCGAGCTCCTTCTCGTTGAGCCGGTCCTGGGCACAGGCCAGGGCCTTGGCGCCCGGCCGCACGGTGACGCGGCGGGCCAGGTGCTCGACGGTCGCGAGCGGGATGTTCTCGAACTCGTAGGTTGCGGCGTCGATCGCGGCGGCGAAGGCGTCGAGGGCGTCCCGGTCGTCGTAGCGGGCCGAGGTGCTGCGCCGCGCGACGTCGAACGCCGGGCTGTCGGCCTCGGGCGCGAAAATGTGTGCGTGTAGCCCGAGCCGGGCCGCGGCCAGCGCCAGCATCCGGCCGAGCTGGCCGCCGCCGAGGATGCCGATGGTCGAGCCGGGCGGCAGCGGGGCGGTCACGTCAGTCGTCCTTCGGTGTCTCGGCCACGGCCGCCGTCTGGCGGGCGCGCCAGTCGGCGAGCCGCGCCTCGAGCGCCGGATCGGCGAGCGCCAGGATCTGCGCCGCGAGCAGGCCCGCGTTGACGGCCCCCGCCTCGCCGATGGCGAGCGTGCCGACCGGCACCCCCGGCGGCATCTGGACGATCGAGTAGAGGCTGTCCTGGCCCGAGAGCGCCTTGGAGACGACCGGCACGCCGAGCACCGGCAGCGTCGTCATGGAGGCGGCCATGCCCGGGAGATGGGCGGCGCCGCCGGCACCGGCGACGATGACCTTGAACCCGCGCGCGCGCGCGTTCCGGGCGAAGTCGTAGAGCCGCTGCGGCGTGCGGTGGGCCGAGACGATGTGAGCCTCGTAGCCGACGCCGAGCTCGTCGAGGATCAGGGCCGCGCGCTTCATGGTCGGCCAGTCGGACTGGCTGCCCATGATGATCGCGACGACGGGCTGGGACTTGGCGGTGCTGATCTTGGCCATCGCTCCCTCCGGCCGGGTCGGAACCGGCCCCGGCCGCGGGGAGGGCATCGCTCCCGCCGCGTTTCCGGAAGTCGGCGTCTGTAGAGGACGCCCGCCGGGCGCGCAAGCCCCTCGCGAAAGCAGGTTGCCCCGATCCGCCGCCGCCGGCAGCCGGGCAGAGGTCCGTTGACAGCCCCGCGAGACCCGCGAACCATGGCGCATGAATCGATCAATCGCCCCGGCGGCGGCGCTCCTCGTCCCGCTGCTCCTCCTGCATCCGGCCGCGCCGGCCGCCGCGGAAGCCGCCGAGCCTCCGCGGCTGTCGCTGCCCGTCGCCTGCGCGGCGGGGCGGGACTGCTTCGTGCAGAACCATGTCGATCTCGATCCCTCGCCCGCGGTCCGGGACTTCGCCTGCGGGGCGGCGACCTACGACGGGCACAAGGGGGTCGATTTCCGCTTGTCGTCGACGGCGGCGGCCGTCGTCGGCGTCAAGGTGCTGGCGGCCGCGCCGGGCGTCGTGAAGGGCGTTCGCGACGGCATGGACGACCTGCTGCTGCGCCAGCAGGAGCCCGGAACGGGCGGGCTCGCCGGCCGCGAGTGCGGCAACGGCGTCGTCGTCGATCACGGCGGCGGCTGGGAGACCCAGTATTGCCACATGCGGCGCGGCAGCCTCGCCGTGCGCACCGGCGCGACGGTCGCGCGCGGCGAGCCGCTGGGCGAGGTCGGCTACTCGGGCTTCGCCGATTTCGCCCACCTGCACTTCGCGGTACGGCGCAACGGCGCCGTGGTGGATCCCTTCTCCGGCGGCGGCGTCGGCGCACCGTGCCGCGGCGACGCCGGCCCGGGCGGCGGCCGCGGCACGGGGCTTTGGGAGGCCGACGTGGCCGCGGCATTTCCCTACGCGCGCGGCACGTTCATCGACAGCGGATTTGCCGCCGCGATCCCCACGACGCTGCAGCTCGAGCAGGGCGGCGACAGCATCCCCGCCGCTGGACCGGAGAGCGACGGGTTCGTCTTCTATGCCCGGGCGATGAACGCCATGAAGGGAGACAAGATCCGCATCCGCGTGACCGGCCCCGGCACGTTCGAGGTCGCGGCCGAAGGGCAGCCGCTCGATCGCGACAAGGCGGTGGCGGTGCAGGCCGCGGGCCGCAAGCGATCCTGGCGGCGCTGGCCGCCGGGGCGCTACGAGGGGCGGGCGGAGCTCGTCCGCGCCGGTGCCGTCGTCACGGAGATCCGCGGCGCGTTCGAGATGCCGTGAGGCGTTTCCGGGACGTCGCCTGGCGTGTGCGGAGCCGGCCTCGGTGCGGCTCGCGGCCGAACTCAGGCCCCCGGCTTGTCGCTGCCGGTGAGGCGCTCCAGCAGCCGCGAGCGGCGCGGCTGCGGCTGGACGGGCGGCTCGGCGACGGCCACTGCGGCGCCCG
>JAKAML010000244.1 GCA_021812845.1 Pseudomonadota bacterium | reverse complement strand
AGCGCGCCCGCTACGCCGGGCGGGCGGCCTCGGCCTCGACCGCGACCGGGCTCGCCTCCAAACACGCCGCCGAGCAGAAGACGCTCGTCACCGAGGCGCTGCAGGCCTGACGCGGGCCTCCGGGCGTATGGACGAGGCTCAATATGGACTCCGCGCGCGGACGGGCCGCGCCCGACATCGAGGGCATGAGGAAAAATGACGATCGAGATCAAGGTGCCGACGCTCGGTGAGAGCGTGTCGGAGGCGACGGTCGGGCAGTGGTTCAAGAAGCCGGGAGACGCGGTCAAGGTCGACGAGCCGCTGGTCGAGCTCGAGACCGACAAGGTGACGGTCGAGGTGCCGGCGCCGGCCGCCGGCGTCCTCGCCGAGATCCTGGTCGACAAGGGCAAGACGGTGGCGATCGGGGCCGTGCTCGGCGCCCTGCGGGAAGGCGGAGGCAGCGCGGACGCGAAGCCCGCCAGGGCCGAGCCGGCCGCCGCGCCGAAAGCAACCGCTGCCGCTCCGTCGGCCTCGGCCGGCGGGTCTTCGATGCCGCCGGCGCCGGCGGCGCGCAAGCTCCTTGCCGAGACCGGTATCGCGGTCGAGACGGTGGCCGGCAGCGGCAAGCGCGGCCAGGTGCTGAAGCAGGACGTCGTCGCCGCCGCCGCGCGACCGGCCCCCGCTCCCGCCACAGCCCCGGCGCCTGCCGCGCCGAGTCAGGCGGTGGCCTTCGTGCCCGCGGCTCCGATGCCGATGCCGGCGCAGCAGCTCCGCGTGCCGTCCGCGCCGTCCGACGCCGGCCGCGAGCAGCGCCAGCCGATGTCGCGCCTGCGCCAGACCATCGCGCGTCGGCTCAAGGACGCGCAGAACACGGCGGCGATGCTGACCACGTTCAACGATGTCGACATGTCGGCCGTGATGGCGATGCGCGCGCAGTACAAGGATCTGTTCGAGAAGCGCCATGGCGTGAAGCTCGGATTCATGGGCTTCTTCGTGAAGGCCTGCATCCAGGCGCTGAAGGAGATCCCGGCGGTCAATGCCGAGATCGACGGCACCGACCTGATCTACAAGAACTACTACCACATCGGCGTCGCCGTCGGCACCGAGAAGGGCCTCGTGGTGCCGGTGGTGCGCGACGCCGACCTGATGAACATCGCCGAGATCGAGGGCAAGATCGCCGAGTTCGGCCGCAAGGCGCGCGACGGCAAGCTCGGCATCGAGGACATGCAGGGCGGCACGTTCACGATCTCGAACGGCGGCGTCTACGGCTCGATGCTGTCGACGCCGATCCTCAACGCGCCGCAGTCGGGCATCCTCGGAATGCACAGGATCGAGGAGCGGCCGGTGGTGCGGGGTGGCCAGATCGTCGCGCGGCCGATGATGTATCTCGCGCTGTCCTACGACCACCGCGTCATCGACGGCAAGGAGGCGGTGACGTTCCTGGTGCGCGTGAAAGAGAACCTCGAGGATCCGCAGCGCTTCGTGCTCGGGCTGTGAGCTAATGCCGGCCGTGTCCCGCTCCGACGAGACCGATAGCGCGTTCGCCGGCGAGCCGGCGTGGGACGACGACCGCGCACGATCGCTGATCGGCAAGTTCGTGCCGATCGGTGTGGGCCGCTACGAGGCCGATGGCGGGGCCCTCGTCGATCAGCAACAAATTCACGGCGTGCACCAGGCCACCGATCCGGTCGCCGGCATCACGGTGGCATTGCGCGGAGACAAGGACGGAGAGACGACCATCCTGCCTCCGTTCCTGCCGGCATTCGAGGATGAACCTCCGGTCGAGTATCGGCTGCGGGAGACGGGAGAGGTGATCGTCGATCCCGACCTTACGACCGCTTGGAAGCTCGTTCGGCCCAAAAAATCGAGAGCACTGGGGACTCAAGAGCAATGCACGACCTGATCGTCATCGGCACCGGCCCCGGCGGCTACGTGTGCGCCATCCGCGCGGCCCAGCTCGGCATGAGGGTGGCCGTGGTCGAGAAGCGGCCCACGCACGGCGGCACCTGTCTCAACGTCGGCTGCATCCCGTCGAAGGCACTGCTGCACGCCTCCGAGCTCTACGAGGAGGCGGGGCACGGCTTTGCGGCGATGGGCATCGAGGTCGCGCCGAGGCTCGACCTCAAGAAGATGCTGGCGTTCAAGGACGAGGGCGTCAAGGGCAACACCGACGGCGTCGCGTTCCTCCTGAAGAAGAACAAGATCGAGCATTTCCACGGCACGGGCCGCGTGCTCGGCCCCGGCAGGGTCGAGGTCACCTTCATCAACGGCGAGAAGAAGACGCTCGAGGCGAAGGCCATCGTGATCGCCACCGGCTCCGACGTCGCGAAGCTGCCGGGGATCGAGATCGACGAGAAAAAGGTCGTGTCGTCCACCGGTGCACTGACGTTGCAGGCGGTGCCGAAGAAGATGACGGTGGTCGGCGCGGGCGTGATCGGGCTCGAGCTCGGCTCGGTGTGGCGCCGGCTCGGCTCGGAGGTCACGGTGGTCGAGTACCTCGACCGCATCCTGCCGGGGATGGATCTCGAGGTCGCGCGGCAGTTCCAGCGGATCCTCGCCAAGCAGGGCATGGCGTTCAAGCTCGGCGCCAAGGTCACCGCGATCAAGACCGACGCCTCGGGCTCGACGGTGACGGTCGAGCCGGCCGCGGGCGGCGCGGCGGAGAGCCATTTCGCCGACGTGGTGCTCATCGCCATCGGCCGCGTGCCCTTCACCGACGGGCTCGGGCTCGCGGAGGCCGGGATCGCGGTGGATCAGAGACGGCGCATCGTCGTCGACGAGCACTTCCAGACCAGCGTGCCGGGTGTCCATGCCATCGGCGACGTGATCGCGGGACCGATGCTCGCGCACAAGGCCGAGGACGAGGGCGTGGCGGTTGCCGAGATCCTCGCCGGAGAGGCCGGGCACGTGAACTACGGCGTGATCCCGAGCGTCGTCTACACCGCGCCCGAGGTGGCCTCCGTCGGCAAGACCGAGGAGGAGCTGAAGGAGGAAGGCGTCGCCTATACGGTCGGCAAGTTCCCCTTCACCGCCAACGGCCGCGCCAAGGTCAACCGGACAACGGACGGGCTCGTCAAGATCCTGGCCGACGCTGCGTCCGACCGCGTGCTCGGCGTCCACATGATCGGCGCGAGCGTCGGCGAGATGATCGCGGAGGCGGCGCTGCTGATGGAGTTCGGCGGCTCGGCGGAGGATCTGGCGCGGACCTGCCACGCCCATCCGACCCTGACCGAGGCGGTCAAGGAAGCGGCGCTCGCCGTCGCCAAGCGCACGATTCACATGTGACGGCGGCGCACGGCGGGCGGCGCGCTGGTCGGTCGCGGTCCGGGTCGCGTAGACACGATGTCCCGCGCGTCACGGAGCCCGCCCGATGCCGACCGCCATCGCCTATCTCGCCACTCTCGCCGCCTTGACGCTGATCGATCTCCTGTGGCTCGGCGTCGTCGCCAAGGGCTTCTACCGGCGTGCGCTGGGCCCGCTCATGGCGAAGCGGATCCGCTGGCCGGCGGCGGCGGCGTTCTATCTGCTGTTCGCGGCCGGGATCGTGTTGTTCGCGGTGTGGCCGGCGGTGCAGGGCGGCCGAGTGTGGCTCGCGGCGCTGCTCGGCGGTCTCTTCGGATTTTTCGCCTACGCAACCTACGACCTCACCAACCTCGCCACCCTCGAGGGGTTTCCGCTCCGCCTCGCGCTCGTCGATATGGCGTGGGGTTCTGCGCTCACCGCCGCGGCAGCAGCGATCGGCGCCGCCGTGGCGCTGGCCTGATGCCGATGTTCATTTTTTGTTCTTGACGATTGTCCGCTTACTGGAATAGCCTTCCGGTCGAGAGCGGGAGCGGGGCGGCGGCGATGTATGCCCAGGTGTCGACAGTGGCGTTCGTCGGGATCGAGGCCCGGCCGATCGAGGTTCAGGTCCGGATTACGCCCGGTGCGCCCGCCTTCGCCA
>JAKAML010000243.1 GCA_021812845.1 Pseudomonadota bacterium | reverse complement strand
GCGCTTGACCTCGAGCCCGACGAGAAAGAAGAACACGGCCATCAAGCCGTCGTTGATCCAGAGCAGCAGCGGCTTGTCGAGCATCAGCGCGCCGATCTGGACCTTGACCGGCGTTTCGAGGAAGCCGTCGTAGAGCCAGGCCAGCCCCGAGTTGGCGAGCAGCAGCGCGAGGATGGCCGCCGCCAGCAGCAGGATGCCGCCGGCCGCCTCGTGGCGGATGAACTCGAGCGCACCGTCGAGGCGTTGCCGCATTGCTGTCTCCCGGCGTTCAGTTTCCGGTTGGTACCGGGCCGCCGGGTCGCGGGCAAGTCGAATTCGGTTCGGTACTTGGCGCGCCGGGTCAGCCGTCGCGCTGGGCGGTCAGGCTGCGCGCGCGGTATTTGGCGGCGAGGTCGTCCCACTCGATGGTCAGCGACCCGCCCGAAGCCCTGTGCTGGCGATCCCAGTTGGTCAGCAGATCGATGCAGGCATGGTCGATATAGTCGAGCGCGTCGACATGAACGTGGATCCGGCTCGATGCCGGCAGCTCCTCGAGCGCGGTGGCGAGGTTCGGCAGTCGGATCACGGTTGCGGCCCCCGACAGGTGCAGGTCGATGCGCTTGCCGTCGTCGTCCGTTACCTTGCGGATCTCGAGTCGCGAGAACACGTAAATCAGCTTGACGATCGACAGCGCGACGCCGACCAGCACGCCCTTCAGCAGGTCGGTGGTGACGATCGCGACCACGGTCGCCACGTAGATGAAGACCTCGCTGCGGCCGTACTGGCGCAAAGCCGGGACGATCTTCGGCCAGGCGAGCTTGAAGCCCGTGTAGACGAGCACGGCGGCGAGGGCGGCGACGGGCACGTAGCGCAGCGTGAACGGCAGCACGCTCGCGAACAGCAGCAGCCAGACGCCGTGCAGGATCGTGGAATTGCGCGTCCTGCCGCCGGCCTCGACGTTGGCCCCGGAGCGGACGATGACGCCGGTGAGCGGCAACACCCCAAGAAAGCCGCAGATCGCGTTGCCGACGCCCTGCGCCTTGAGCTCCACGTTGTAGCGGGTGCGCGGCCCCGTGTGCATCTGATCGACGGCGGTGGCGCTGAGCAGCGTCTCGGCGCTGGCGATGAGCCCGATGGAGATGGCGCCGACCAGGATCGCCGGCTCGAAGATGCGCAGCAGCCTGTCCGGCGTCGGCAGGATGGTGACGGTCCAGATGTTCGACGGCACGTCGACGTAGTGAATGGTCTGGAGCTGGAACAGCGCCGCGGCGATGGTTGCCACGATCACGGCCACGAGCGGGGCCGGGACCAGTCGCAGGCCGTGACGCGCGAACTTGTTCCACAGCACCATGGTGGCGATGGTCACGAGCCCGATTTCGCCCGCGGTCAGGTGGTTGTCGCCGAAGCGCACCGCCTCGAAGAACGCCTTCGGCATGGCGAGCAGGTTCTCGATTCCGGTCCCCGGCGGCGTGCCGTCGAGCATGACGTGGAATTGCGACACCAGGATCAGCACGCCGATGCCGGCCAGCATCCCGTGGATGACTGCCGGCGACACCGCGCGGAACCACTGCCCGAGCTTCAGGTATCCTGCCGCGTACTGGAGGATCCCGGCGAAAAGTACGATCACGCCGAGCATCTCGGCACCGTGGGCGCGGACGAGGTCGAGAACGAGCACCGTGAGGCCGGCCGCCGGTCCGCTGACCTGGAGCGGCGAGCCGGCGAGGAAGCCGACGACGATGCCGCCGACGATGCCGGTGATGATGCCGGCCGTGGGCGGCAGGCCCGAGGCGATGGCGACGCCCATGCAGAGCGGCAGCGCGACCAGGAACACGACGAACGAGGCGAGCAGGTCGCGGCCGAACTGGGATGTGTCGCCGGTCGGCGTCGCAGCGGCGCTGGTCATGCGGAGTCATTCCCCTGTCGGACCCGGTCGGGTGCGCCAGTGGCGGGCGCGCTGTCCGGGGCCGCGCGGCCGGACCTGGCCCGCGGCGCGCCGACAGTAGGCTCGGGCTCCGGGCCTCCGCAATCCGACGAGCTGGCGCACCCCCTCGCCGGGAGCTGCGATCGGCTCAGACCGGCTCCAGCGGGCACGCCGCCGCGCGCGCCGCCGCACCGACGGTCGAAACGAGGTCGAGCTCGTCCCGGCCCGCGCTGGCCCGGACCACGAGATCGACGCCCGCCACCGCACATGCGAATGCTTCACTTTCGCCCTGGCCGTCGAGCAGGTGGCCGAGCAGGAACGCCGCGAAGAGATCGCCGGTCCCGTGCGGCACGCCTGCGATCCACGGCACCGCGGCCCGCAACCTGCTGCGGCCGTGGACCAGCAGGTTCTCGATGCGGCCGTCACCGGCCGTGGCCGAGGTCACGGCGACGAGCCGCGATCCGGCGAGCCGCGACGCGGCGCCGGCCACCTCGTCGCGGGTTTCGGGCCGGGAGCCGGTCAGCCAGCCGGTCTCGAAGCGGTTGGGCGTGAGGACGTCGGCCAGGGGTGCGAGGCGGTCGCGGATCAGCGCCGCCGCCAGGGGATCGATGTAGATGCCGGGAGCGTCGTCGCCGAGGACGGGATCGCAGAGGTAGAGCGGCCGGCGGCGCTCGCCGAGGCGGCGTAGGGTCGCGACCGCCAGCTCGACGTGGTCCGGCGCCGGCAGGTAGCCGGTGACGACGGCCGCGACCTCGTCCATCCAGCCGTTCCGCCACAGCGCGTCGAGCATCCCGCCGAGGGTCTCGGCCGGGATGCGCGTGCCCGCGGACGCAGGGTGCCCGGGGTGATTGGAGAGGACGACCGTGGGCAGCGCCGTGACCTCGTGCCCGATGGCATGGAGTGCAGGCACCATGGCCGAGAGGCCGACGTGGCCGCGGGCGACCTGGCTCGAGAGGGCGAGAATGCGCGGCATCGGCGGCTCGGATCGGGGGGGGCGCGGCGGCGGTGGCGCTACACGAGATATCCGCCGAACGTCGGTTTGTCGCAGCGCCCGCCCCCGACTATTGTCGCAGCGCAAAAAAACGACAAGAGCCGAGAGGTGACCCGATGTCCGTCCGCCCGCGCCGCAGCGTCCTCTACATGCCGGGTTCCAACGAGCGCGCGCTCGAGAAGGCGAAGACCATCTCGGCCGACGCGCTGATCCTCGATCTCGAGGACGCGGTCGCGCCCGACGCCAAGGTCGAGGCGCGCGAGAAGGTCTGCGCGGCGGTCCGGGGCGGGGGCTATGGAAAGCGAGAATTGATTATTCGCGTCAATGCCTTGGAGACCCCTTGGGGTGCCGAGGACCTGGTCGCGGCGTGCGCGGCGAAGCCGGATGCGATCCTGGTCCCGAAGGTCGCCCGGCCGGGCGACATCATCTCGGCGGCGAAGATGCTGAAGGCGCAGCACGCGCCAGAACGCATCAAGCTGTGGGCGATGATGGAAACGCCGATGTCGATCATCAACGTCCACGACATCGCCGCCGTCGGCACCGAGCCCGAGCACCGCCTGTCGTGCCTCGTCATGGGCACCAACGATCTCGCCAAGGAGAGCCGCGCCCGCATCCTCGCCAACCGCTTCGCGGTCGTGCCGTGGCTGGCCATGACCATCGTCGCCGCCCGCGCCTATGGGCTCGAGGTGCTCGACGGCGTCTACAACAATTTCAAGGACGAGGCGGGCCTGCGCGAGGAGTGCGAGCACGGCCGCACGCTCGGCATGGACGGCAAGACGCTCATCCACCCCTCGCAGGTCGGCCCCTGCAACGAGATTTTCTCGCCGACCGAGGACGAGGTGGCGTGGTCGAGGAAGATCATCGCCTCGTTCGAGCTGCCCGAGAACGCCCGCCGCGGCGTCATCACCGTCGACGGCAAGATGGTCGAACGGCTGCATCTGGTGCAGGCCGAGCGCACGGTCGCCATCGCCGAGGCGATCGGCGAGATGCAGAAGGCGGCTTGACGGAGGCGCCCGATTTGGCTCTGACGGCGCGCCGGG
>JAKAML010000242.1 GCA_021812845.1 Pseudomonadota bacterium | reverse complement strand
GGCGCCCTCCGCCTGCAGCATGGCGGCGATCATCGCGTCCGCCGCCGCGCTGTCGACGCCCGCGAAATTGTAGGTTCCCTCCGTCGCGGCGGCGCGCCGCGACCAGCGGAAGAGCTGCTCGTTGCCGGGCGACAGCGACGACGGCCACGACGCCTGGATCATGTCGTAGTCGTAGGTGTTGAGCCGACCCTGGTATTGCGCGCTGTCGACGACGCGCACGCGCGCCGTGATGCCGAGCCGCGCGAGGTCTGCGGTGAAGCTCGCGAGCAGACGCGGATGGGCGGTGGAGTTGGCCAGGATCTCGAAGGTGAACGGCTTGCCCGTCGAAGCCTCGACGAGCCGCCCCTGCCGCTGCTCGTAGCCGGCGGCCTGGAGGAGCGCGAACGCGCGCCGCCAGTTGTCGCGGTTCTGGCCCGAGCCGTCGCTCGCCGGCGGGCGGTGGGTGCCGGCCAGCACCTCGGGCTTCAGCTCGGCGCGATAGGGCGCGAGGAGGGTCTCTTCGCGCGCGTCGGCCGGGCGGCCGACCGAGGACAGGGCCGAGCGCTCGAAGAAGCTCGCGGTGCGCTTGAAGAGGCCGAAATAGAGGCTCTTGTTGATGAACTCGAAGTCGAACAGAAGGATCAGCGCCTGCCGCACGCGGGGATCGGCGAACAGCGGCCGGCGGCGGTTCATGGCGAGTGCCGTCATGCCGGCGGGGACGGCGACGTCGATCTCGCGCTTCAGGATCCGCCCGTCGGCGAGCGCCGGCACCTTGTAGCCCTCGGCCCACCGCGCCGGATCCTCCTCGGGCCTGAGCGCGATGTGGCCGGTCCTGAAGTCCTCGATCATCGAGGAGGCGTCGCGATAGTAGTCGTAGCGCACCTCGTCGAAGTTGAAGCGGCCGCGGTTGACGGCGAGATCGCGGCCCCAGTATTCGGGGTCGCGCTCGTAGGTGATCGCGCGGCCGCGGTCGATGCGGCCGAAGGTGTAGGGCCCGGAGCCCGGGAACGGCTCGAGCGAGGTGCGCTCGAAGGTCTCGGCGTCGAAGGCGTGCCGCGGCAGCACCGGCATCAGACCCATGATGAGCGGCATCTCGCGGTCGAAGGCGTCGCGCGCGCCGCCGTCCCGCGGCTCGGGGCGGAACACGAAGCGCACGCGCGCGCCGTCGAGCCGCTCGGCCCGCTCGACCTTCTTGTAGTAGGTGCGGTAGTTGGGCCGCCCGCGCTCGCGCAGCACCTCGAACGAGAAGATGACGTCGTCGGCGGTCACGGGCTTCCTGTCGGAGAAGCGCGCGCGGGGATCGATGTTGAAGGTGATCGACGAGCGGTCGTCGGGCACCTCGACCGACTCCGCCAGCAGCCCGTAGAGCGTGAACGGCTCGTCGAGACCGCGCGCCATCAGGCTCTCGAGCACGAACTCGCGCACGCCCGCCGCCGCCACGCCGCGCACGATCAGCGGGTTCAGGCTGTCGAACGACCCCGACACGCCGAGCGTCACGCGCCCGCCCTTCGGGGCCGCGGGGTCGGCGTAGCGGAAATGCGGGAAGCCCTCGGGCTCGAGCGGCCTGCCGTGCATCGAGATGGCGTGCAGCCGGCGCGGCGTCTCGATGGCGCCCGGCGACGTCGCCGACGGCGAGCGGGGCTCGGCCGCCGCCGCCACGGCCGCAACGAGTGCCGCGGCGAGCGCCGCGGCGAGCGCCGGTCGCAGACGGTGTGGCGGCGGTGGCCGGGGGCGCGACATCTTGGGTGTGGATCTCGGGGCGTTGCCGGGTGCGTCCGGGAAAATACAGCGTTGCCGAGCCTCTAGCACATTCGCGGCGGCAGCGGGGCGGCTCGTCGCGGCGCCGCGCCGTGGCGGCAATGCCACGCTGCCACAGCCGCGATGGCCGATATCCGGGGCGCCGGGTTGCACGGCCACGGGAATGCCGCAATCCGAGCCTTAGTCCGCCGCAGCCGGCGCTTCGAGCGCTGCCGGCCGCGCCGCGTGGTTGGCGCGCCGGCCTGAGGCGCGTCCCAGGAGCTGAGATGCGGAGCTGAGCTGGCGGGACCAGCTCTCAACGAGAGGCAATGGACTTCATGAAAACGAATGGCATTTCCACCCGTGTCGCCACGCTTGCTGCGGTCGTGGCGCTGGGCGCCGCGGTGACGGCACCGGCGTTCGCGCAGGAGAAGAAGAAGGACGCGGCCAAGCCCGCGGCCGCTCCGGCCGCCGCCGCTCCGGCGCAGAAGGCCGCGCCGACCTCGGCCGACGTGCCGCCTCCGCCGTCGAAGAGCGCCTGGGTCAAGCTCTGCGAGAAGGCCGCCTTCAACAAGAAGGACAAGGACGGCAAGGACGTCAAGGACGAGAAGAACATCTGCCTGACCCACCACGAGCGCCTCGACGGCAACACCGGCATGGTGCTGGTCTCCGCCGCCATCCGCCAGGTCGAGGGCAGCGACAAGCAGCACCTGATGATCATGGTGCCGATCGGCATGGCGATCCCGGCCGGCGCCCGCGCCGCGGTCTACTCCAAGGACCAGTGGGACAAGGCCTCGAAGAACGAGAAGATCGACGAGAAGGCGCTGAAGCCGATCGAGCTCAAGTACTCGCTCTGCCATCCGGCCGGCTGCACCGCCGAGGTCGAGGCGACCGCCGACATCGTCAACCAGATGAAGGGCGGCGCCGGCCTGATGGTGCTGGCCATGAACGCCGCCGCGCAGCCGATCGGCTTCCCGGTGCCGCTCGACGGCTTCGGCGAGGCGTTCGCCGGCAAGCCGGTCGACAACGTCGAGTACGCCAAGGCGCGCGGACAGCTCATGGCGCAGATCAAGCAGCGCCAGGCCGAGCTCGTCGAGCAGTACAAGAAGGAGCAGGCCGAGAAAGGCGCCGCGCCGGCCGCAGCGCCCGCAGCCGCCGCTCCGGCCGCGAAGCCCGCCGAGAAGAAGAAGTAATCTCCTCCGTCCGAGCATCGCCGCGACGACCAACGAGCCGCCCGGAGCGATCCGGGCGGCTTCGTCGTTGCTGCTCGCGCCGCCGCCCCTCGTCGCGCCAGCCGGCGAGGCGGCGAGGCCCCTCAGCCGCCCCTTCGGGGCACCTTCTCCCGTTCGCGGAGAAGGAAGTGAAGGTCCGCGGCGATCCGGGGACCGGCGGGCGAAGGCAGGGGACTTTCCTCTTCCGGGCCGGGAGAGGATGGCCGAAGGGCAGAGACTTCGGTGCGGGAGAAACGTGGCGGCAGGCGATGGCCACGTGCCCCTCGTCCGGCCGCTCGTGCGACCGTCCCCGGTCGCGGCACCGCCGCCGGGTGACGCGGGGCGTGGCAAATGCCATAAAGCGGGCGTGGGACGCGACCGCCGCCGCCCGCGGCGCGCCTCCGCGGGCGGGAGCTCGGGGTACGACCCGGGGGGCGCTCGAATGCCCGGGGCGGCTCGAATCCTATTCTCGGCCCCGTCATCGCGTGGCCGGCCGTCAATTTCGCCTGTCATTACCGCTTGTCACTCCGGGGAGCCGAGCATGATCCAGGACCTGTTCCAGTATTTCGGCGCGCATCCCGGCCAGCTCGCAGCGGTGCTGCTGTTCCTGTTCCTCGCCGTCGTCGGCGGCTGGTTCGTGCTCTACAATTACTACAAGGTGATCCTGGTCACGCTGCTGTCGGCGGGCGGGTTCGTGTCGGGCGGCCTCGTGCTCTATCGTGGCGCACAAGGCAACATGCGCGACCTGATCGCCGTCGGGCTGTTCCTGCTCGTGGTGTTCCCCGTGATCTTCGTGCAGGCGTTGAGGACGTCGCAGGCGGCCTACGGCAAGAAGACGCCGGGCGACCGCGAGCCGGCGGCGACCGACAAGGGCCACGCCAAGCGCGCCGGCGTCTGATCGCGGGAACGTCCGGGAACCGGGGCGCGGCTGAGGACGGGAACGGAGCGCGAGGCGCGACCATGCTGAAGCCGGTGCTGCGCGCCGCGGCCAACGCGGTGCTCGCCGCACCC
>JAKAML010000241.1 GCA_021812845.1 Pseudomonadota bacterium | reverse complement strand
CGACGGCTTCCTCGAAACGCCGGTCAAGGTCCAGATCGGCGCGCTGATGCTCGACAAGCCGCTGCTGCTCTGGATCAACGACGGCTTGATGGCCGTGTTCTTCTTTCTCGTCGGGCTCGAGGTCAAACGCGAGCTGATGGTCGGCGAGCTTTCGTCCGTCCGTCAGGCGGCGCTGCCGGCCGTCGCCGCGATCGGCGGAATGGCGGTGCCGGCGCTGATCTACACGGCGGTCAACTGGAACAATCCGGCCGGAGCCGCCGGCTGGGCCATCCCGGCCGCCACCGACATCGCCTTCGCAATCGGCGTCCTGGCGATGCTCGGCTCGCGGGTGCCGCCGGCGCTCAAGGTCTTCCTGCTTGCGGTCGCCATCATCGACGACCTCGGCGCCATCGTCATCATCGCGCTGTTCTACACCTCCGACCTGTCGCCGCTCGCGCTGACGCTGGCGGGCATCGGGCTGGCGGTGCTCGCCGCGCTGAACAGGAGCGGAACCAAGACCATCACCCCGTATGTCCTGGTCGGCCTGTTCATCTGGGTGTGCGTGCTGAAGTCGGGCGTGCACGCCACCCTGGCCGGCGTCGCCACCGCGTTCGCCATCCCGCTCGAAGGCGACGAGGGCGACGCGCACGGACCGCTCGAGCATCTCGAGCACAGGCTGCACCCGTGGGCGACCTACCTCATCCTGCCGCTGTTCGCGTTCGCGAACTCGGGCGTGTCGCTGGTCGGCATGACCCTGGCCAAGGCTGTGGGGCCGGTGCCGCTCGGGATCATGCTCGGCCTCGTGATCGGAAAGCCGCTCGGCATCTTCGGCGCCACCTGGGCCGCGGTCCGCCTCGGGATCGCAGATCGGCCGGAGGGCGTGGGCTGGCCGCAGATCCTCGGCGTCGCCGCGCTCGCCGGCATCGGCTTCACCATGAGCCTGTTCATCGGAATGCTGGCGTTTCCGGATGCGCAGAGCGCCGCCGGCATCCGCATCGGCGTGCTCGGGGGCTCGATCATCTCGGCAATTGTGGGCTATACGATCCTGAGTCGAACCCTCGAGGGCCGCTGATCCGATGTCACATTTTCCCGATCATCTCGCCGACCGCTTCCGCCGCTTCAAGTTCCGGCACTTCGCGCCGAACCAGGACCATTACGAGGAGCTCGCCACCTACGGCCAGAACCCCGACACGATGATCATCTCGTGCTGCGACAGCCGCGTCGATCCCGAGACCATCTTCAACGCCATGCCGGGCGAGCTGTTCGTCGTCCGCAACGTCGCCAACCTCGTGCCGCCCTACGAGACGGGCGGGCGCTACCACGGCGTCTCGACCGCGATCGAGTTCGCGATCATGAACCTCCGCGTCAAGCACGTCGTCGTCATGGGCCATTCCGGCTGCGGCGGCATCAAGGCCGCGCTCGACAAGAAGGCGGCGATCGAGACCGAGGCGCACTTCATCTCGCGCTGGATGTCGATGCTCGACGATGCGCGGCTCACCGTGCTCGCGGCGCACCAGATGAAGAGCCAGTCGGAGCGGGTCTCCGCGCTCGAGCGCGAGGGCATCAAGCACTCGATCAAGAACCTGCGCACGTTCCCGTTCGTCAAGGATCTCGAGGACAAGGGCCGGCTCGGCCTGCACGGCGCGCATTTCGAGATCGCGACCGGCCAGCTCTCGGTGCTCAACCAGGTGACGAACGAATTCTACGTGGTGTGACGTAACGTAGCGTAGCGTGACGTGACGTGACGCGGCGCGCCCGGCCCGACGCGCTCAGCGCGGCGCGGAGGTGGCTGCGCGCCTGGCGGCCTCGATCGCAGGGATCACCTTGGTCTCGACGCTTTCGGACGTCATCGGCCCGACGTGCTTATAGGTGATCTCGCCGCGGCCGCTGACGACGAACGTCTCCGGCATCCCGTAGACGCCCCACTCGATCGCCTGGCGGCCGCTCTGGTCGGCACCGACGGCCGAGAACGGATTGCCGTAGCGGCCGAGGAAGCGGCGCGCGTTCGATGCCTCGTCCTTGTAGTTGACGCCCAGGATCTCGGCGCCGGTGCGGGACCTGATCTCGCCGAGCAGCGGGTGCTCCTGCACGCAGGGGATGCACCACGACGCCCAGAAGTTGACGACCTTCACCGTGCCCGTCGCCAGATCCCCGCTCGTGAAGCCGGGCACCTGCCGCCCGCTCTCGACCAGGCCGTC
The DNA here is from genome assembly GCA_021812845.1 of Pseudomonadota bacterium. Lineage (GTDB taxonomy): Bacteria > Pseudomonadota > Alphaproteobacteria > Rhizobiales > Hyphomicrobiaceae > JAKAML01. The sequence goes on along the minus strand of JAKAML010000241.1, from coordinate 1,781 downwards.
GATCGGCGGGAACGACGTCGCAGGGACCGGCCGGCCGATCATCGTCGACGGCAGCTTGGAGGGATCGCCGGATTTCAAGGCAAGGGCGAACAGCGCAGCCATGGCGCCGAACACCAGGAGCGGCACCAGCGCGCGAAGTCTGCCGCGCGGCGCGGCGGCCGGCTCACCGGGGACGGGCTTCTGCATGGCGTCGTCGTCCTTTCAGCCCTTCAGCCGCCCCGCGAGCGGCGCCTGACGCCGCGCGCCTCGAGCTCCTCGAGCGCCCGCGCTTGCCGCCGGCCGTCGAGCACGAGCCAGCCTATGAGCGCCGCGAGCACCGCAGCCGCGCCCAGATAGGACGCCACGATGAACACCGCGTGGGGGCCAAGATCCATGGCTCTACTCCGCCGGCGCGGCGACGCGGCCGCCACCCGCACCCTGGGCCCGCTCGACCTCGGCCAGTCTGAGGGCCTTGACCCGCCGGCGCAGCACCTCGTTGCGCATACCCTTGAGGTGCATGGCGAAGAACAGCAGCGAGAAGCCGACCGCCGAGACCAGGAGCGGCGTCCTGATGCTCGTGTGGACGGTCGAGGTCAGCCCCGTCGACGGCTGGTGCAGCGTGTTCCACCAGTCGACCGAGAACTTGATGATCGGCAGCAGCACCACCCCGACCAGCGCCAGCACCGCGGTCAGCTTCGCCGCCAGCGCCTCGTCCTCCATCGACGAGCGCAGCGCCATCAGCCCGAGATAGAGGAAGAACAGCATCAGCACCGAGGTCAGACGCGCGTCCCAGACCCAGTAGGCGCCCCACATCGGCTTGCCCCACAGCGAGCCGGTGACGAGCGCGAGCAGCGTGAACGCCGCGCCGATGGGGGCTGCGGCCTTGGCCGAGACGTCGGCCAGGGGATGGCGGAACACCAGGAGCCCGAAGCTCGAGGCGGCGATCAAGGCGTAGGCCATCATGGCCAGCCACGCCGACGGGACGTGGATGAACATGATCTTGACCGTGTGGCCCTGCTGGTAGTCCGGCGGGGCGACAAAGAACGCGAGATAGAGCGCGGCGGCGATGATCGAGGTGCTGCCCCAGGCGAGCCACGGCAGGAGCCGCCCCGACAGGTCCATGAACCGGGTCGGATTGGCGAGCTTCTGGGTCAGCGACTGGTTTTGCATGGCTCGATTTAAGCCCTGGAGCGGGTCGGCGCAACTCACCCCGGTGACGCGGCGGCCGGCGGCCGGCATCCAGCGTCCGGCCAGCCTACTGGATCTGGAACCGCAGTGCCGCCGCCGCCGCGACCGGCCCCAGCACCGCCGCCGCGAGAGACAACGCCGCAAGCATGGCGAAAGATTGCCAGAACCCGTCCGTGCCGAGCGCCGCCGCGCTCAGCGCCGTGATGCCGAAGATGAGCGTCGGCACGTAGAGCGGCAGCACGAGGAGCGCGAGCAGGAGCCCGCCGCGCCGCGTCCGGAGCGTCAGCGCCGCCCCGATGGCGCCGATGAAGCTGATCGCCGGCGTACCCGCCAGCATCGTCGCGACCAGCGCCGGCACGATCGCGAGGTCGAGATTGAGCAGGATGCCGAGCAGAGGCGCCACCAGCGCCAGCGGAATGCCGGTCGAGACCCAGTGCGCGAGGCTCTTGGCCGCGGCGACGAGCTCCAAGGGCAGCTCGCCCATCGCCATCACCTCGAGCGTGCCGTCCTCGTGATCGGCCTCGAAGATGCGCGGCAGCGACAGCAGCGCCGACAGCAGCAGCGCGATCAGCAGCACGCCGGCGGCGATCGGCGACATGAGATTGAGATCGGGG
>JAKAML010000240.1 GCA_021812845.1 Pseudomonadota bacterium | reverse complement strand
TTTCGGGGGCGGTGCGCCTGCCCTTCGCGCGTTCCTTGACGGCCTCCGCGTCGCCGAGCAGTACGTCCTTGATGTCGCGCACGCCGGCGCGGATGCCGCCCGAGAAGTCACCGCGGCGGAACGCTGGCAGGATCGCGTTGTTGACGATCAGGCTCGACATCACGTCGGTCATGATCGGCTCCAGTCCGCGCCCGACCTCGATCCTCACCTTGCGCTCGTTGGGCGCCACGACCAGCAGGATGCCGTTGTTCTTCCCGGCCTGGCCGATGCCCCACTTGCGGCCGAGCTGATAGGCGTAGTCCTCGATCGGATAGCCCTGCAGCGACGGCACCGTGACGACGGCGATCTGGTCGGTCGACTGTTTCTCGAGCGCCGCGAGCTCGGCCTCGATCGCTTGCCGGTCGGCATAGGTGACGAGCCCCGACTGGTCGACGATGCGGCCGGTGAGCTCGGGGAAGGTGGGCGCCGCGACGAGCGGCACGAGGACGAGCAGCAGGGCGGCGGCGAGGGCCGCGATCGTCACCAGAAGCGCGGCCGGACCTGCTGCCCCGGTCGCGGGTCTCGGCCCTCGACAGCCGCCGGCGAATGCTGCCGACGCCAGCCCGGCGCCGGCATGGCCCGCCGGACGCGACGGGCCGCCGCCCGGACGGGCCACGCGATCCGTTCCCGGAACGATCGCGGCGGGAGATTGATCGACGACAGCCATTCCCGCCCTTTGACCCGGCTCGCGAGCGACGACGTGATGCGGTCGAGGACCGCAGCGATGCGTGTCCGTAGCATACCTTCGATCCGGACCGCGAACAGGTACGAAACACCGATCGCGACGGCCACGGCCAGCGCCAGGGCAAGGTATCTCGGCAGCCCGGCGTTCAGCATACCCCCGAACAGCCGGGCGCCGGAAATATTGTGGAAGAGATAGAGCGGATAGGTCGCGAGGCCGAGGTTGCGGAGGCGCCTGGCGGAACGCTCCGATAGCCACCCCTGGATGGTCTCGGCATGGGCGATCGAGGCCATCATGACCACGAGCGCGGCGGTCCAGGCGAGGCACGGCACCAGGGGCGAGGCGGTAACGGCGTGCTCGGCGATCGCGACCGCGCCGTAGTGATAGATCCCCGCCTCGGCGGCGCAGGTCGCGAGCCCGAGCACCACCAGCCGGCCGCGGTTGATGCCGTGGCGATGGATCAGGTACAGCGACAGGCCGACGATGAAATAGGGCCCCGTGCTGACGAGCAGGATCCGCAGCGCGTATGAGGTGGCGGCCCGGTCGACGACCGCCGACAGGTGGTCCGGCAGCAGTCCGAAGAGGGCCGCGAGGCACAACGCCCAGAACAGGCAGGAGACCGCGGTCCACACCCGGATCACCGGCTCCAGGCGGTGCAGGCTTCCCGTCGCCGAGAGCAGCAGCACGAGCCCGTAGAACACGACCTCGACGACGAGCGTCCAGTAGACGCCGTCCAGCCACCCGCCGGTGGGAAAGAGCACGAGCGACCTGAGATAGAACGGCACGATCTGCGACAGCGGCAGCGACGCATAGGCGAGCGTCGCAACGAGCGCCAGCGTCGCGAAGAACCACAGCGCCGGTGCGAGCCGCAGCACTCTCGCGCGCAGGAATCCCCCCGCCGAGCGTCCGTCCGCCGACATGGCGATGACGAACCCCGACACGACGAAGAACACCTGCACCCCGACCCATCCCCACCAGGTCGCGGGCACCGCTTCCGGGAACGTGACCGTCGCGCCGACGGCCGCCCGGGTTCCGAGGCTGTAGGAGGACTGCTCGTGCCACGACAGGAAGCCGTAGTGGAACAACACCACCATCAGCGCCGCCGCGAAGCGCGTCAGGTCGATGCCGACGATGGGCACCTGGACCCCAGGCTCGAAACCCTTTTCCATCGCGCGATGCACTCTCGGTCGCTCGAGTGAGGAGCGCCGGTCACGCTGTCACGCCGCCTTCAACGCGCAAAGTCCGCCGTTCGGGTGCCCCCGCCCCCAATGGACGTAGCGTTGGGCGCCATTCGAGGACGGCCGCGGCGAGCCACAGCGCCTCCACCCGAGAGGCGGGCGAACGGAGAGGGATCGCCGGTCGGGAGCGGGGCCTCGGGTGGCCGGCGCGGAATTGGGAGCGGGTGTCGCGAGCCGAGCCGGGGCGAGCGGGCGGCGCTACTTCTTCGTTCCGCCGAAGTCGACCTTGGGCGTCTTGACCTCCTCGGCGGGGATGTCGAACGTCGCCATCTCCTTGTAGGTCGGGTACATGAACGACTTCCACCAGCGGCCGGGGATGGTGACGAGCTCGGTGTTGTAGACCTTGACCGACTGGATGTAGTCGCGGCGGGCGATCGAGATCCGGTTCTCGGTGCCCTCGATCTGCTGCTGCAGCGCGAGGAAGTTCTGGCCCGACTTGATGTCCGGATAGCGCTCGACGACCGCGAGCAACTGGCGCAGCGCGCCGCCCAGCGTGTTCTGCGCGTCCTGGAACCTCTTCATCGCCTCGGGATTGGTCAGGATGTCGGCGGGCACCTGGATGCCGGTCGCCTTGGCGCGTGCCTCGACGACGTCGGTCAAGACCTTGCGCTCCTGCTCGGCGAAGCCTTTCACGCTCTCGACCAGGTTGGGGATGAGGTCGGCGCGGCGCTTGTACTGGTTCAGCACCTCCGACCAGGCGGCCTTGGCGTTGTTCTCGTAGGTCGGGATGTTGTTGACGCCGCAGCCCGAGATCGGCGCGGCGACGACGACGACCGCGAGGACGGCGAGGAGACGCGCGAGACGCGCCGGCACGAACCTGACCATGACGGGCCCTCCACTGGGAAATAGGTCGCTCCCGTCGTACTTTGACCGGGCTCGGAAGCGCAAGAAGAGATTGCGAATTCGGTTCCGGCCCGGTCGCCGGAGCGGTCGCCGGCGTCCGATCGCGGCACCGGCAGCAGCTCTGGGCCGTCACCCCGGCCGGACCGCGCGGCTCGTGACACTTCCGCCGCAAATCTGTCGTGAAAGTCGGGCCGGAGAGATCGACGAGCCGTGCGCCTTGCCGTGCCCGCGGGCGGTCGCCGCTGCTGCGCGCCGCCATTCTGTGCTAGATGGCTGGCGGAGGGTGCCGGCCGTTGCGGAGACGCCGGCCGACCGCGCGATCGGCGGCCCGACCGGGACCGCATCGGGGGGAACGATTTTCCGAGGAACGACAGGGACATGAACGTCTCGATTGCGGTCATGAACACCAAGGGCGGTGTCGGCAAGTCGACGCTGGTGCTGGCGCTCGCCGAGACGCTGGCGGCCGAATACAAGAAGACGGTGCTCGTCATCGACAGCGACGCGCAGGCCAGCGTGTCGAGCATGTTGATGTCGATCTCGAGCCTCCACCGCCTGCAGAGCGAGGGGTTGACCATCGTCGACTACCTCGTGGCGACGGTCCTCAACGGCCAGTCGGCGCCGTGGTCGCGGTATGTTGTCGGAAACGTGTCCGATGTCGACGACGCGCGCACGGTCTACGTCATGCCGAGCGACATGCAGTTGACGCTGTTCGAGCGCGAGGTCTCGAAAGAGAGCCTGCACGGCCGGATGCGATCGGTCATCGGCGCGCTTCTGGCCGAGGTCACGAAGGTGTTCGACGTGGTGCTGATCGACTGCCCGCCGGGACTGTCGGTCCTGACCGAATCCTGGCTGCGCGAGGCCGATTTCCACGTCTCGCCGACCAAGGCCGACTACGTCTCGGTGTGCGGGCTCGAGGTATTTCGCCGCTTCAAGGCGCTCAACCCGGAGATGGGCTTCGCCGACAACCTGGGCGTCGTCGTCAACATGAAGGATCCGTCGTCCGCATCCGACGACGAGTATCACCGCTGGCTCCGGGACAACGCCGAGAACCGCTGCTTCACTGAGCCGGTGCCGCGCATGGGATCGCTGCAGGACGCCGCGCGCTTCCGGATGCCCGAGCGCTCGTACATGGCGAAGTATCCGGGCCAGGTCGGCACGGCGATCC
>JAKAML010000239.1 GCA_021812845.1 Pseudomonadota bacterium | reverse complement strand
GCGTCAAGCGGGCGACCGTGGCCGGACTCGCACGGGCCGGCGAGAAGGACATCGACCGCGCCGGCGAGGCGGTGAAGCACGCGCGCCGCGGCCGCATCCACACCTTCATCTCGACCTCGCCCGTGCACATGAAGTTCAAGCTGCAGAAGTCGCCCGAGCAGGTGCTCGAGATGGTAGCGAAGCAGTGCGCGCGGGCCCGCGGCTGGGTCGAGGACGTCGAGTGGTCGGCCGAGGACGCGACGCGCACCGAGCACGACTTCCTGTGCCGCTGCGTCGAGACCGCGATCAGGCACGGCGCGACCACGATCAACATCCCCGACACGGTCGGCTACACGGTGCCGGAGGAGTACTTCGCGCTGATCTCGATGCTGCGCGAGCGGGTGCCGAACATCGACCGCGCGATCCTGTCGACCCACTGCCACAACGACCTCGGCATGGCAGTCGCCAACTCGCTCGCCGGCATCAAGGCCGGCGCGCGCCAGATCGAGTGCACGATCAACGGCATCGGCGAGCGGGCGGGCAACGCCGCGCTCGAGGAGGTCGTGATGGCGATGCGGACCAGGAAGGACGTACTGCCCTACGATTCGGGGATCGACGCGACCATGCTGACGCGGGCGTCGAAGCTCGTGTCGGCGGTGACGAACTTCCCGGTCCAGTACAACAAGGCGATCGTCGGGCGGAACGCCTTCGCGCACGAGAGCGGCATCCACCAGGACGGAATGCTGAAGAACCAGAGCACCTACGAGATCATGACGCCCGAGAGCGTCGGCGTCGGCAAGACCTCGCTGGTCATGGGCAAGCACTCGGGCCGCAACGCCTTCCGCCAGAAGCTGAAGGAATTGGGCTACGAGCTCGGTGACAACGGCCTCGAGGACGCCTTCACCCGCTTCAAGGCGCTGGCCGACAGGAAGAAGCACGTCTACGACGAGGACATCGAGGCGCTCGTCGACGACAACGTCGCCCACGCCCACGACCGCATGAAGGTCGTGGCGCTGACGGTGATCGCCGGCACCATGGGACCGCAGTCGGCGACGCTGACGCTCGCGATCGACGGCCAGCAGCAGACCGTGCAGGCGACCGGCAACGGGCCGGTGGACGCGACGTTCAACGCCATCCGGATGCTGGTGCCGCACGAGGCGAAGCTGCAACTCTACCAGGTGCACGCGGTGACCGAGGGCACCGACGCCCAGGCCGAGGTGTCGGTCCGGCTCGAGGAGGACGGGCGCACGGTCACCGGCCGCGGCGCCGACACCGACACCATGGTCGCCTCGGCCAAGGCCTACGTGGCGGCGCTGGGCAAGCTCATGGTCAAGCGCCAGAAGACCGCGGCGGCGCAGCAGGGCGTGTGAGTCGCGGCCGAGTGCCGCCGCCGCCGCGGGGCTGCATCGGCCACCCGGCGGCGCTATACTTCAATCGAGCATCGCGCCCGCCGGGCTTCGCCGGCGGGGCGGTCCGCGCGGCACCGAACGAACGATCGAGGTCGGATACAGGATGGGTCTCGGGGTCACCGGCGCGTTCTCGGACGACATCGCGATCGACCTCGGCACGGCGAACACGCTCGTGCACGTGGCCGAGCGCGGCATCATCATCGACGAGCCGTCGGTGGTTGCGATCCGTACCCGCGGCGCCGAGCGCGAGGTGCTGGCGGTCGGCCAGAAGGCCAAGCAGATGGTCGGCCGCACGCCGGAAAGCATCGAAACCATCCGGCCGCTGCGCGACGGGGTGATCGCCGACTTCATCGCCACCGAGGAGATGCTGCGCCAGTTCATCAAACGCGCCAAGACCATGCTCGGCTTCCGCCGGCCGCGCATCCTGATCTGCGTGCCGGCCGGCGCGACGCCGGTCGAGCGGCGCGCGGTCTACGAGACGGCGATCTCGGCCGGCTCGCGCAAGGTCTACCTGATCGAGGAGCCCGTGGCGGCGGCGATCGGCGCCGGGCTGCCGGTGGACGAGCCCGAGGGGTCGATGGTGATCGACATCGGCGGCGGTACGACCGACATCGCCGTGCTGTCGCTCGGGGGCGTGGTCGAGGCGCGCTCGCTCCGGCTCGCCGGCAACGCCATGGACGAGGCGATCATCCGCTACATCCGGCGCAAGCACCAGCTCCTGATCGGCGAGGCCAACGCCGAGCGGATCAAGATCGAGGCCGGCTCGGCGGTGGCCGCCGCCAACGGCCGCCACAGCGAGATCCACATCCGCGGCCGCGACCTGCGACAGGGGCGGCCGAAGAGCATCGTGCTCGGGCCGCACGACATCGCGGAAGCGCTCGAGGGGCCGATCGAGGAGATGTCGGACTTCATCCAGCGCGTGCTCGAGGATCTGCCGCCGGAGGTGTCGACCGACATCTGCGAGCGGGGCATCCACCTGACCGGCGGCGGGGCGCTGCTCGACAAGCTCGACGAGGAGCTCGCGCGGCGCGTCGGCGTCCGCTTCCTGCGCCCCGAGCACCCGACGCACTGCGTCATCAAGGGCTCCGCGATGGTGCTCGCCTCGCTCAAGTCGCGCGAGCACCTGCTGATCCGCCCCTGAGCGCTCCTGAGCGCCCCGGACCTGAGCGCCCCGGCGCGGAGCGGCGATCGACGCTTACACCGGCAATCGACGTTTACGATGATGCCGGATCGTCCGCGACGCCGGCGGAGGAGCGGCGCAGTGGCGCGGGTTCCTGCTAGAAGTGGTGACGGCGGGGCGGTGCCCGGGAACCACGAGCGATGAGACGGCTGCGCGACGACCATGTGAACCTGACGCGCCGCGGCACCGAGCGCCCGGCGGCAAGGCGCGGCCTCAGGGCGACGTTCGCGCTGCTGCTGCTGGTGTCGGCGGCGCTCGTCGTGCTGAGCCGGATCGATCACCCGGCGCTCAGGGAGCTGCGCTGGCGGGTCGCGGACGCCTGGACGCCGATGATGTCGGCGACGGTCGCGGCCATGGCGCCGGTGCGGGCGCTCGCGAAGCGGTTCGCCGAGCGGGCGGCGCCCGGGGCCGAGGTCGAGCGGCTCGCAGCCGAGAACCGCCGTCTCGCCACCGAGGCCGGGCGGGTCGCCGCGCTCGAGCGGCAGCTCGCCGATCTCTCGGCACTCGCGCGGGTGGTGCCGCAGCGCGAGGGGCCGTTCGTATCCGGCCGCGTGGTGGCGACCTCGAACGGTGCGCTCGCCCGCACGGCGACCATCGACGCCGGCCGGCTCGACGGCGTGAGGATCGGGTATCCGGTGGTCAACGGCGACGGCGTCGTCGGGCGCGTGCTCGAGACGGGCGGCGCCGGCGCGCGTGTGCTGCTGTTGAGCGATCTCGCGAGCCGGGTGCCGGCGATCGTCGGGCGGCAGGGGACGCTCGCGGTCGTGGCCGGTGACGGCAGCCCGCGTCCGCGGCTCGAGGTCGTCGCCGACGGCAGCGGCATCACCGAGGGGGACGGCGTCGCGACCTCGGGCATCGGCGGTCTCTTTCCGCGCGGGCTGCCACTCGGCCGCGCGGTGCGCGACGGCGACCGCTGGCGCATCGAGCCCCACGCCCGGCTGGACGCGCTCGAGTTCGTGGCGGTGATGATCCATCCGACGCCGCTCGGCGATCTCGACCGCGAGGCGGCGGCGGCCGAGCGTGCGCAGGGCGGCGGCCGGCCGGGGCGCGGGGGCACGCCATGAGCCTCGTGGGCACGCTGCTCCTGGTCGGGCTCTCGACGCTCGCGGCTGCGCTGCCGTGGGGCCTGCCGGCGGACGCGTGCCTGGTGCTGCCGCTGCTGCCTTATGCCGTGCTCCACGTGGCGACAGTGACGCGCGACGGCGCGGTGCCGGAGTGGCTCGCCTTCGTCGCCGGGCTTGCGCTCGACCTCCTGACCGGTGGCCCGCTCGGCTACTGGGCGCTCGTCTATCTCGCGGGCTACGGGGCGACGGTCTTGGCGCTGCCGTGGGCGCGGCGCGGGCGCGGGCCGGCGTTGGCGGTCTACGGCGCGACGCTCGCCTGGCTGGCGGGCGTCGAGGCGGCGC
>JAKAML010000238.1 GCA_021812845.1 Pseudomonadota bacterium | reverse complement strand
TCCGATCTTTCAAGCGGGCCCGCGTGAAAGCCCTGTGTTGACACCAACAGCGACGATAACGCCGCCTCATGCATTGCCAATGAGTCCGACGCCCACCTGAAGACGAATGTGCGCGATCTCGCGACATCGCTCGACACGTTCATGAAGCTGCGTCCCGTGTCGTTCGACTGGAAGCATGACGACGCTGCGCGCCGTCTTGCCGAGGCTGGCTGCTCTGCGAACGAGATTGCGGCCATCACAGGCCACGCGACGCTGCAGGAGGTGTCGCGCTACACGAAAGCCGCCGAGCAGAAGAAGCTCGCCCAGTCCGCGATGCGGCGGTTGTCGCCTCCGAAACCGCGATCAGATTCCCAAACCACTCCGAGAGGGTTGGGAATTCCGCCGAAAAAGATCAATGAAATCAGCGGCGGAAGCGAGGGTTGGTGGAGCCGAGGGGAATCGAACCCCTGACCTCTGCAGTGCGATTGCAGCGCTCTCCCATCTGAGCTACGGCCCCGTGCCATGGGTCGCGCGATTTAGTGTCGTGTCCGGGGGGTTGTCAAGAAAGGAGCCCGGGACGAGGTCTATGGCCGCGTTCGCTTGTCCGGCGCTGGGCCGAGGGCGCGAAGCGGGTGACCGGACGCGACGAGGAACCCGCGGTCCGGCGCTTCCGCCTCGTGAGCCGGCCGTCACCCCCATCCGCTTCCGGGTTTGGCTTGCCGGCAATGCCGTGCGCCGCTACACGTCATCGGCCCGACGGCGCGCCCTAAGGAGCTTCTGGATGCTCGAACTGCTCGGCTTCATCCATTACCTCATCACGCTCTATACTTACGTCATCATCGCGGGCGTGATCCTGAGCTGGTTGATGGGCTTCGGCGTCGTCAACCCGATGAACCCGTTCGTGCGCTCGCTCTATCATGCGCTGTCGGCCGTGACCGAGCCGCTGCTGCGCCCGATCCGCGCCGCCATGCCCGACCTCGGCGCCGTCGACATCTCCCCCGTCATCCTGCTTCTCGGCTGCTTCTTCGTGCAGAGCGTCGTCCTCCCCAACATCGCCAAGCTGGTCTGATGCCCGCGAGCCCGGGCACCCAGCCGCCGCGCGAGACGCCCTGGCGCGGGTCCGACCGCGCGGTCGTCGTCCGCTTCCGGCTGACGCCGCGCGCGTCGCGGCAGGTGATCGACGGCACGGCCCTGACCGCCGACGGTCCCGCCTTCCTGGCCCGGGTCCGCGCGGTGCCCGAGGACGGCGCGGCGAATCGCGCGCTGCTCGCACTCGTCGCCGACTGGCTCCAAGTCCCGGCCAAGCGCGTGGCCTTGAATTCCGGCGCGAAGTCACGGATCAAGACCGTCGCGGTCGACGGCGAAGTCGACCGCATCGATCGTCTGCTCGTGGAGCGGTGGCGCGCCCTCGGCGGCGACGCGGGAGCATGAACCAGCAAACGGGGAGGCCGGGCCCGCCACACGCCCGGCCGCAGAACCGGACCACGAAGGGAGCGGAACGAGCGCCATGACCAATCATCGGGTAATCGACGGCAAGGCGATTGCGGCCGAGGTGCGCGAGGGCGTCGCGCGCGAGGTCGCGCGGCTGGAGAGCGCGTACGGCTTCCGCCCGGGCCTCGCCGTCGTCCTCGTCGGCGAGGATCCGGCGAGCAAGGTCTACGTCAAGAACAAGGGCGAGCAGACCAAGGCGAGCGGGATGAACTCGTGGGAGCACAAGCTTCCCGCGGAAGCCTCGGAGGCCGAGGTGCTGGCCATCGTCGACAAGCTCAATCGCGACCCCGCCGTCAACGGCATCCTCGTGCAGCTTCCGTTGCCGAAGCACGTCAACGCCGAGAAGGTGCTGAACACCATCGACCCCGACAAGGACGTCGACGGCTTCCATCCCGTCAATGTCGGCCGCCTGTGGGTCGGCGAGCGCACCCTCGTCCCGTGCACGCCGACGGGGTCCGTCATCCTCGCCAAGTCCGTCGCCCCGAGCCTCGCCGGCATGAACGCCGTCGTGATCGGGCGCTCGAACATCGTCGGCAAGCCGGTCGCCGCGCTGCTGTTGCGCGAGAACTGCACCGTCACCGTCGCCCACTCCAGGACCCGCAACATCCAGAGTGTCGTCAAGGGCGCCGATCTCGTCGTCGCCGCGGTCGGCATCCCGGAGATGGTGCGCGGCGACTGGGTCAAGCCGGGCGCCATCGTTATCGACGTCGGCATCAATCGCGTTCCGGGCGAGGCGGGCAAGACGAAGCTCGTCGGCGACGTCGCCTACGACGAGTGCGCGCGGGTCGCCGGCGCCATCACGCCCGTCCCCGGCGGCGTCGGGCCCATGACCATCGCCTGCCTGCTGCAGAACACCGTCGAGGCCGCCAAGATCCAGCGCGGCATCAAGGGCTGAGCCCCGACCACCGCGTCGCCGGCGATCTGTCCGCGGCGTCAGGCGGCGCGGCTCCGGCGGAAGCTTTCGCCGCGGTAGGCCAGCGCCTCGGCCACATGCAGCCGCCCGACGCGGTCGGCGCCGTCGAGGTCGGCGAGGGTGCGCGCGACCTTGAGGGTGCGGTGGAAGCCGCGGGCAGACAGCCCGAGCTGCTCCGCGGCCTGGCGGAGCAGCGCCCGCCCTGCGTCGTCGGGCGTCGCGATCTCCTCGAGCAGCGTCACCCCGCAATCGGCGTTGGTGCGGACCCCGCGCGCGCCGAGCGCCGCGAACCGCTCGATCTGACGCTGCCGCGCCGCCAGGACGCGGGCACGGACCTCCGCGCTGCCTTCGGTCGGCGGCGGCAGGCAGAGCTCCGTCGCCGTCACCGCCGGCACCTCGATCTGGAGATCGATCCGATCGAGCAGCGGGCCGGAGACGCGGGCCTGGTACTCCTCCGCGCAGCGCGCTCCACGTTTGCACGCCTGGCCGGTCGCGCCGCCGCCGCACTTGCAGGGGTTCATGGCCGCCACGAGCTGGATGCGGCACGGGTAGGCGATCCGGTGATTGGCGCGCGCGACCACGGTCTCGCCGGCTTCCAGCGGCTGGCGCAGCGCATCGAGCACGTTGGGCTGGAATTCGGGCAGCTCGTCCAGGAACAGCACCCCGAGATGGGCGAGCGACACCTCGCCGGGCCGCGGGCGCGACCCGCCGCCGACCAGGGCCGCCATGCTCGCGGAATGGTGCGGGGAGCGGAACGGCCGCGCGGTCGCGAGCTTGCCGCCCATCAGCTCGCCGGCCAGCGAGTGCAACATCGACACCTCGAGCATCTCCTCGGGCGTCAGCGGCGGCAGGATCGACGGCAGCCGCGCCGCGAGCATCGACTTGCCGGAGCCGGGCGGTCCCACGAGCAGCAGGTTGTGACCGCCCGCCGCCGCCACCTCGAGCGCGCGCTTGGCCGTCTCCTGCCCCCTGACGTCGCGAAGGTCGAGCGCGCTCTCGGCGCTGCGCTCGAGGTTGGGCACCGGCCGGCGCAGGGTCTGCAGGCCCTTGAAGTGGTTGACGAGCGACAGCAGGTGGGGCGGCGCCAGGATCGACATCGTCTCGCTGGCCCACGCTGCCTCGGCGCCGCCGGCCTCGGGGCAGATCAGGCCCTTGCCCCTGCCGTTGGCGCCGATCGCCGCCGGCAGGCAGCCGGGCACCGCCCGGATCGATCCGTCGAGCGCCAGCTCCCCGATCGCCGCGTAGTCGGAGACGGCCTCCGGCGAGATCGCACCCATCGCGGCCATCAGCGCCAGCACGATGGCGAGATCGAAGTGGCTGCCCTCCTTGGGCAGGTCGGCGGGCGCGAGATTGACGGTGAGGTGCTTGTAGGGCAGCCCGAGCCCGACCGCGTGCAGCGCGTTGCGCACCCGTTCGCGGCTCTCCGCCACCGCCTTGTCCGGCAATCCGACGATGGCGAAGGCGGGCGCACCGGGCGTAATCCGGACCTGAACCTCGATCGGCCGGGCCTCGATCCCGACGAACGCCACTGTCGACACCTGGGCATACATCGCCGCCGCCCCGCTCCCGCTCTCGACCGCAAGGTTAGGCCCGCGAGAGGA
>JAKAML010000237.1 GCA_021812845.1 Pseudomonadota bacterium | reverse complement strand
CATTGTAGTTGATCGTGCCGAACGGACAGGCGATCGTGCACACCTTGCAGCCGACGCACAGGTTCTCGTGCACGATCTTAACGCCCGAGGCGTGGTCGGTCGTGATCGCGTTGACCGGGCACGCCTGCTGGCACCAGGCCTCGGCGCACTGGGTGCAGGTGTAGGGAACGAAGCGTGCCTCGGTATGGAAATCGAAGACGCGGATGCGGGACTTGGCGACGTTGAACTCGCCCTCGTTCTCATACGAGCAAGCCATCTCACATTGCTTGCATCCCGTGCACTTGCCCGGATCGATCACCAGAGCCTTGAGCATGTTTCCTCCTGCTGGTCGTGGCGCCCGGCTGACCCGGGACGAATTTTGGACAGTTCGCGCCCAGTTCCACTTTAGGTCAACTGTACTTAGGTGCAGCGGTTGGCGCGGCGAACCGGACCTCGCGATCATAGCCGCGGCAGACGACGGAAGCGAGACGCGAGACCCCACCGGTCGCTTCGCTCCGCCCCCGTGCCGGCAAGGCGGCGCGCAGGACCGGTCGCCCGACGGCCGCAACCGCCGCGACGGGGCCGCGACGGTCCAGGAACCAATGGATCCGGGGAAAGCGGCCGCGGGCGGCGGTCGGGCCGGGCGGCCCGACCCGGCGTCGCCCGCGGGCGTCAACCGAACAGCAGCGGATCGTTGGGCGGCAGGGACGTGCTCAGCCGCACGCCCGCGAGCCGACCCTTGGACCAGACCACGAGACCGGTCAGGCGGCGGCCGCTGGCCAGCTCGACCACGACGAGGTCGTGGGGGTTCAGGCCCTCGACGCCGTCGAGGCCGAGGCCGCCCGAGGAGACGTCGCGGACCATGGCGCGCACCGTGCGCCGCGCGTGCTGCACGACGCACTCGTGGAACACGCCCTTGCGCGAGGCCCGACGGCGTTGCGGCAGCTCCGGCATGAAGGGCCGCCCGGCCGCGTCGATGCAGGGCTGCAGGCCGTCGCGCGCGCTGTTGAGCAGGCTCGACAGCACCGGAACCGTCTCGGCGTAGCGCTCGGGCAGCGTGTAGCGCAAATCGACGTCGAGCTGGCGGATCGCTGCCGTGGCGGCGCCGCTGGCCGACCTCCAGTCGTCCGTGACCGCGCGCAGGTGCAGCACCTCCGACCGCGGCCAGCCGATCGCGGCGGCGTCGGCGAACAACTGCGCCAGATGATGCCGGGCCGGCTTCAGCTCGGCGAAGAACGTGTCGATGGCTTCGATCGCCAGCGCCGACAGGCCGGCCTCGTCGAGCCAGGCGCGGCTCGCGAGCAGCATCGGCGTGTGGTGCGGAATGAAGTCCCAGATCGCCTGCGGGTCGGCCAGCCGTCCGGAATGGCGGATGGCGTTGATCGCGCTGGTCACGGTCGCCGTCTGCAACGCGGCGAGGTGGGTCTCGCAGACCAGTGCCTCGGCAAGCCCGGCGCCTTTGAGCTCGCGCTGCTGATAGAGGGCGCGCTCGGGCGGCACGGGAAACAGGCTCGGACGCGGAAACGTGTGTCCGGTGTCGGCAGTGCCGTGCATGTCGCAACCTCTACGCGCACTTGTGGGTCCAAGGAGCGTACAGGCGAAGGATTAATTGCCGGTTATGCACGGCCGTTAGGTTTGGCTCAATCATGGATCACAATCCACGATTGTTCACGACAATCTGTGGTGGACGTCCAGTCGGAGACAGCCGCAAGCGACGGCGCGTGGACATGCGAGGGTGCCGGCCGCGGCCCCGGCCGGTGATCGCCGCCGCGACCGGATGACAACCTCGGCGTGCGGCAGCGGCCGGCGCACGACGATCGTGCGTCACCGGGCGTCGATCAGAC
The DNA here is from genome assembly GCA_021812845.1 of Pseudomonadota bacterium. Classification (GTDB taxonomy): domain Bacteria; phylum Pseudomonadota; class Alphaproteobacteria; order Rhizobiales; family Hyphomicrobiaceae; genus JAKAML01. Next base: position 2,188 of record JAKAML010000237.1, on the reverse strand, counting down.
CCGAGTCGATCAGCCGGCGGTGGAAGCCGAGCACCTCCTCGCGGCGGCCGCAGCCGTGATAGCGGCCGCCGCAGATCCGCATCAGCCGCTTCCGCTCACGATAGGAGTCGGACAGCGGCAGGCCGGCCGCCTCGAGGATGACGCCGCCCAGGTACGGCACGTCCAGCACGTCGACCGACGGCAGCGGGGGGGGGCGGTAGTTGTGACCGTCGACGGCGTAGTAGGTGATGTAGCCCGGGCCGTCGGCCTTGATCGACATGTCCTCAGGGTCGTCGTAGATGCCGTAGCCGAGGAAGGTCCGGGTCGCGATCGGATGATGGTCGCCATAATGGACGATCAGTACCGGCTCGTCGGGAAAACGCCGCCTGATCTCCGAGCGGAGCCACTCGTAGTCGATCCGCGCCATCGACAGTCGCCGCAGGTACTCGTGCATCTGAGGCTCGGTGCCGGGCCCGCCGCCCGGCACCTCCACCTCCGGCTGATAGGTGTAGTTGTAGGGCGAATGGGCCGCCATGGTCTGGATGTAGGTGAACAGCGGCTTCTGCGACGACGCGACGTGGCGGCTCATCTCGTCGAGCGCGTTCTTATAGTAGAAGCGGTCGCGCTCGTTGGCCGAGGTCGCGCCCTGGTCCTTCAAGTCGAACACCTCCGGCATCCCGACCGCCTGGTAGAAGCGGGCGTTCGACACGAAGTTCCTGAGCATCGGGTAGAAAACGACATTGCGATAGCCGCAGCGCTGCAACGCCTCCGGCATGGTGTCGCGCACCTTCCCCGCCATCATCGACTGGACGAACTGGCGCATCCCGCCGAACGAGTGGGTCGAGACGCCGGCGAGGATCGAGAACTCGGTCAGCCACGACGCGCCGCCGTAGGTCTCGACCCGCATCTGGTGCAGCCGGCCGTCGCCCGAGCGGAAAAACGGATCCACGGACCGGTCGTAGGCAAGGCCCGGAAACAGCGACGGCTGCACCACCGACTCCTGATGGATCAGGATGATATGCGGCGGCTTCGCGCGCACCTCGCAGGTGTCCGGAATGCGGAACGGCGGACCGCCGTGGGGGCCGTCGAGCGCCTCGATGAGCTGCCCCCGCCACAGCGTCTCGAGCGTCTCGTTCCACGACGAGTAGAACGAGGTGACGTAGAGATCCTCCCAGTAGAACTGGGTGTGCCGCCGCTCGCCCTTGACCGAGGCCGCGGCCGTCGCGACGGCGATGAAGCCGGCCGCGGCGCCGAAAGCCCACCGGCGATCGATCCGGGTGCCGTCGAGCTTGAAGGCCAGGAAACCGAGCACCGCGGCGAGCAGTGCGACCCCGACCAGCGCCAGCATGTAGCCGCGGTGGTCGCTCCACAGGTAGCTCACCGTCGACCAGGAGGTGAAGTAGAAATAGAGGTCGTAGGCGTGGACCACCATGTCCATCACCTGGCGCTTGAAAGTCGAGGCCAAGACCACGATGGCGACCATGAGCGTCACCACGACGCCACCGAACAGCGCCCGCCGCGTGGCGAGCGTCACCAGCGCCGCCAGCGCCAGCGTCACGCCGATGCCGAACACAATGTTGGCGGTGCCGCCCTCGCGATGGAGGAAGTGCCACGCCACCGGCAACGCCAAAACGGCCAGCACGCGCCACGAGCCGCGCGGGCTCAACTCGGCGAGCTGCCATCTGAAGAAGCGGAAGGTCCGGGCGCCGGGCGGCGCGATCGCCGCACGCGGGTACTCACGAACAAGCTGATCGGTCATCCTCGTCTCGACGCGTTCGGCTCGCGCGCGGGGGCCGCGGCGGTGTCATCGAACTGTCATACAAGAAGAATGCCCGGTTCCGCGAGGGGGCGACGCACAAATAGAAGTCCGCGGCCGGCCCCCAACCGTCCAATTTCGGACAAATTCGGCATCCTGTGCCGTATCCGGCACGGGGCCGGACGGCGAGCGGCGCCGGTCGGTCGGCCCGGCCCGACGACGAAACGACGCCGCGACCGGGGCCGCGACGTCGTCGGTACCTTGTTCCTCGGATCAGCGCGTCCGGATCAGCGCGTCCGGATCAGCGCGGCCGGACCAGCGCGTCCGGATCGGCGCCAGAGCCCGTGTCAGACGGCGCGGCGGACGCGCGTCGACATCACCGCCTCGACGCGATTGCGAACCTGCAGCTTCTGCATGATGTTGGTCATGTAGTGCTTGACGGTCTTCTCGCTG
>JAKAML010000236.1 GCA_021812845.1 Pseudomonadota bacterium | reverse complement strand
CTCGAGCCGGCCGAACGCCACCGTGTCGCCGGCTCTGGCGGCGCCGCGCTTGGTCGTCTCCTCGCCCTTCATCGAGAACACGCCGGCGATGCGCTCCTCCGATCCGGTGCCCGAGACGAGGCTGCCGTCGCCCATCTCGCCCGAGATCACGCGTGCGATGGAGAGCTTGCCGCCGTGGGCCGTGTAGTGCGTCTTCATCACGTAGGCGGCGCTCCTGGTGTTCTCGAGCTTGAGCCTCCGCGCCGTCTCGGCGACGAACGGCACCTCGTGGCGCAGCGCCTTGAGCAGCCGGAAGATGCCGTTGCCGTTGCCGGCGGAGCCGAGCAGCACGGGGCAGATCAGTCCCTCGCGCAGCTCGCGCGTGAGGTCGTCGAAGATGCGGTCGCGCGGCGGCGGCAGATCGGAGATCAACTGCTCCATCAGCTCGTCGTCGTAGTCGGCGAGCTGCTCGAGCATGTGGAAGCGCGCTTCCTTCTCGCGCTCGGCGACGGTCGCAGGCAACTCGACGATTTCGGACGGCGCGTGCTCGCGGTAGACGAACGCACGCTCGGAGGCGAGGTCGACGAAGCCCGTCGCGATGCCGTTCTCCCAGATCGGGATCTGGCGCAGCACCAGGGGCTTCGTCGACGCCGGCTGCAGCATCGGCACGATCTCGCGGACGTGCAGGGTGAAGGTGTCGATCTTGTTGAGGAACAGGAAGTGCGGAATGCCGCGGTCCTCGAGACACTTGAGGATCAGTTGCAGTGCCGGGACGCGCTTCGGGTCGGGCTCGCACACGACCACCGCCGCGTCGCAGGCGGCGAGCGCCGCCATGCCCTCGTGCTGGAACTCGACCGAGCCCGGGCAGTCGATGAAGGTGAAGGTGTCGCCGAGGAAGGCGACGTCGGCCACGTTGAGACCGACGCTCATGCCGTGGTCGCGGGCCTCGGGGCTCGCGTCGCCGACGGTCGACTTGTCGGCGATGGTGCCCTGCCGGGTGATGGTGCCGGTGCGGGCGAGGATGGCTTCGAGAAGGGTCGTCTTGCCGCTGAGATAGGGACCGATCAAGGCGATGGCGCGGGAACTGCGGCTCCCGCCAACTACGCCTCTTGGGACGTCGGTCTGCCCTCCGGCTTTATGCGCCATGGTTTCCTCCTGATGCAGAGGCGCGCGCCATCCCGGCCGCGCCCCGCGCCTCTGGAGGGGCGCGACGGCGCCATGTTCGCGCCGCGCCCGGCCGAGCGCAAGCGGTTTGCGGACGTCGCGTGAGCGGCCGCCGGCGTGCCCGCGGAAGCCTGCCGCACCCGATTCGCCCGACCGGCCGTCGCGCCCCAGGCCCGATGCCGCGCCGGTGGTTTCGACAGAAATATTTTCGGCGGCCGGCGCAGGTTCGCCTGAGCCCCCCGGGGCCCACCGGACACCGCCCGGCTCGCGGCGCCGACCGTCGACGGCCCGGAAGTCGATCGTGCCTCGGTCTGCGCAAACGTTGCGCCGCACAACAATTCCCGGGCGCGGCCAGCTCGTGTTTTCATACGCCTGACACACGAATACTGCAGTGCACCCAAGTGGACGTCTCGTGGCCTATTCGAAGTCACGAAAATAACCAAATTCATCTTGACCTGCGACAAAATTGCCGCAACACTGATCGGGTTGGAGCTGTCTGTCCGTCAACCGTTCGGCGCCCGCCGAGCGTAGGCCGTAAGTTGCTGATCTCGCTCGCAAGAGTCGGCCAGGGTGCGGCTCGCCGTCCGGGGTCGGCAGTTGAGGCCCGGGTGATGCGGACTGGCAAGCGATGCAGACCGGCGGTGTCGACCGCGGCGCCGTGGGCCATGCTCGAAGGCGAGCGGTGGCAGTAACGCGAGTGTTGTGAGGGACGCGAGTGGTGTGCCGGTGCGAAGCCGGCGGGCGACTGGCGAACGACTGGCGAACGACTGGCGAACGACGAGAGGACCGAACATGTCGACTGGGCGTCTGATGTCAGCGGCACGGGCAGCGGGATGCGTCATGGCGCCGGCGGCCGAGGATCTCGACGGCGTCGACAGCGTCATGCCGCGTGCGGACCTCGAGCTGGCCGCCAGGGAGCATCAGCGCGCCGGCACCGCCTTGGCCGTGAGCTGGCAGGAGCCCGCGCTGACGGCGCGGATCAAGGATCTCGTGGGCAGCCTCTGGTATGGGCGCGCCACGCCGGCGTAACTCGCGACCGCTATTCCACGGAGTATTCGTGAGCGCCGGCCATGCGACCGGCGCTCACGTCGTTTCGGGGCCGCCGCCGCCGCTCGAACCGGCGCCGCCGGCGCGAGCGGCCGTCCCGATCCAACCCAGCACGTCCGGCATGTGGCTCATCACCCAGTAGTGTCCCGCGTCCGCGATCGCGACCAGGTCGCAGGACGGGATGCGGCGCGCCAGACCTCGTGCGGCCGAGACCGGCACATGGCGGTCGGCGTCGCCGATCCACAGCCGCGACGGCGCCGTCAGGCAACCGGGATCGACGTCCCACGGCTGGCTGAACAGCGCCATGTCGATCACCGGCCCCTCGACGCCGGGCGCGAGACCGGCCCGGAAGGCATCGACCATCGAGCCGCGCTCGTAGGGCCGGCACACGACGCGGCGGTCGACGGCAGCGGCGCGGGCCGATGCGATCCTGAGCGCCAGCGGACCATTCCGCTCGAGCACCGAACGGAAACCCCTGAAGACGAGCCGCACCGCCCACGGCCGCCGGGCCAGCGTGCCGAACGCGAGCGCCTGGAACCGTGACAGCGCCAGGTCCGGCTCGGCCGCGACGGGCCCGAGCGGCGACACGAGCGCCACCGCGGCGATCCGGTCGCCGAGCCCGGCCGCAACCGCAACGGCAAAGGGCCCACCGCCCGAAACGCCGAGCAGCGCCATCCGATCGAGCCCGAGCGCGTCGGCGATCGACCGCGCATCGTCGGCATAGGCCGAGAGCGACGGCGCGGGATGGGCGTCGGAGTGGCCGTAGCCCCAGCGGTCGAGACTGTAGAGCCTGACGCCAGTGGCGCGCGCCGCCTCGTCCGCCATGCGGAACATCAGCCGCGATCCCGGTGTGCCGTGGAGCGCGAGCACGGGGAAGCCTTCGGGATCGCCGAACGTCGTGCCGCCGACGCGCCGGCCGTCGGGCAGGCGCAGGCGAAACAAGGGCTCGTCGTCGGACGCGCGGTCCATGCGAGCCCGCCCGCCCTATCTGAGGTTGCCGCAGAACCGCTGGATGCGCGTGCAGGCCTCCTTCAGCGCCTCGTTCGACGTCGCATAGGAGATGCGGAACGCGGGCGAGCCGGCGAAGGCGGCGCCGTGCACGCAGGCGACGCCCTCCTCGTCGAGGAGCGCTGTGACGAAGTCCTCGTCGGTCCTGATCGCGATACCCCTCGACGAGGTCTTGCCGATCGCCCCGGCGCAGGACGGATAGACGTAGAACGCGCCCTCGGGCTTGGGGCACTTCAAGCCCTTGGCCTGGTTCAGCATCGACACCACGAGGTCGCGCCGCTCGACGAACCGGGCGTTGTTCTCGGCGATGAAGCCCTGCGGACCGTTCAGCGCCTCGACCGCCGCCCACTGGGTGATCGACGACGGGTTCGAGGTCGATTGCGACTGGAGCTTGCACATCGCCTTGACGAGAACCTCGGGTCCGGCCGCGTAGCCGAGCCGCCAGCCGGTCATGCAGTAGGCCTTGGAGAGCCCGTTCATGGTCAGGGTGCGGTCGTAGAGGCCGGGCTCGACCTGGGCCGGCGTGTAGAACTCCAGTCCGTCGTAGAGCAGGTGCTCGTACATGTCGTCGGTCAGCACCCACACTTGCGGGTGCTTCATCAGCACGTCGGTCAAGGCCTTCAGCTCGTCGCGCGTGTAGGCGGCGCCGGTCGGGTTCGACGGCGCATTGAAGACGAACCACTTGGTCTTCGGCGTGATCGCCTTCTCGAGCACCTCCGGCCGCAGCTTGAAGCCGTCCTCGATCCGCGTCTCGGCGAACACCGGCTTGCCGGCGCCGAGCAGCACGATGTCGGCGTAGGACACCCAGCACGGCGCC
>JAKAML010000235.1 GCA_021812845.1 Pseudomonadota bacterium | reverse complement strand
CCCGGCGTCGTCTTCAATCGCTACCCGCCGGCCGACAAGAGCCTGCCGGCGCGCTACGCACGGGCCCTGGCGAAGTTCTTCCAGGGTGGCGCCAACGGCCTCGAGGGTGCCGTCGTCGAGGTCGACGCGCTGATCCGCGAGCGGCCGGACTATGCCTTCTTCCACGAGGTCAAGGGCGACCTCTACATGCGCGCGGGGCGGATGGCCGAGGCCATCCCGAGCCTCAGGCAGGCCCTGAAGCTCGCGCCCGACTCGAGCCTGATCCGCGTGCAGCTCGCGACCGCGCTGCAGAGCGGCGGCGGCGGCGGCGGCGCCGCACAGGTCGCCGAATCGATCGAGCTGTTGCGCAAGTCGCTGAACGAGGACCAGAACCCGCGCGCCTACCGGCTCCTCGCGAACGCCTACTATACCCAGGGCAAGGGTCCCGAGGCCGACGCCATGCAGGCCCAGGCCCACTACTACGAGGGCAACCTCAAGCAGGCGCAGATCTTTGCCAAGCGGGCGCAGACCAAGCTGCCGAAGGGGACGGCGGTCTGGCAGAACAACGAGGACGTCATCAACTACAAGGCGCCGGAAACTTGACGCACCCTCTACCCGCTTGCGATCGAGCGCGGATTTGCCCACAACTCTCGGCGACCGGTCGGCTCGCAGGCACTGCGGCCGCCACCGCCCCGGCACGCCCTGACCCGTTCAGCACCTCGATGGAACCTCCTGGAGACGCAATGCCCATCCGCCACGACCTCACGCGCCGCCGCGTCAATCTCGGCCATCGGGGCATCCGCGCCGCCGCACGGGCCTGTGCGATGGCGGCGATCGGCCTCGCCGCCGTCATCGTCGCGCCCGTCACGCGGTCCGTCGCCGCCGACGCCTTCACGCCCGAGCAGAAGAAGGCCATCGAAACGATCGTGAAGGACTATCTCGTCGCCAACCCGGAGCTGTTCCTCGAGATCCAGTCGGCGCTCGAGCAGAAGATGGAGAAGGTCCAGGCCGAGAAGCTCAAGGTCGCGCTCAAGGACAACGCCGGCGAGATCTATCGCCGCCCCGATGCTCCGTTCGCCGGCAACCAGTCCGGCGACGTGACCGTGGTCGAGTTCTTCGATTACAACTGCGGCTATTGCAAACGCGGTCTCGCCGACATCGCCAAGCTCATCGACAAGGATCCGAAGATCAAGGTCGTGTTCATGGAGCTGCCGATCCTGTCGAAGGGCTCGGAGGAGGCCGCGCGCGTGGCGCTCGCCGCGCGGATGCAGGGCAAGTACTGGGACGTGCACCGCGGACTGCTCGAGGCCAAGGGCCAGGTCAACGAGGCGGCCTCGCTCAAGATCGCCGAGAAGGCGGGCGCCGACATGGCGCGGCTCAAGAAGGACATGAACGGCGCCGAGGTGAAGGCTGAGATCGAGCGGGTGCGGGCGCTCGCGCAGAAGATGGGCATCAACGGCACGCCGCACTTCCTGGTCGGCGAGCGTTCTATTCCCGGTGCGCCCGACGATCTCTACGACCAGCTCACCCAGCTCGCGGCCGAGATTCGAAAGAACGGCTGCACGGTCTGCTGAGGCGGGCAGTCGCCTCGCGATCCTGCTTCGCCTCGCCGCAGTGCCGCGTACTTCGTTCGTTCGCACCGCCTCCCGGCGCCGCGAGCGCCTGCCCCCGTGCTCTCAACAGGACCGTCTCGCCCCGCCCTTTCGCAGGTGCGGGAAAGCTGTTAGACGGTGCTGTTCGATAGTCACGAGCCTGGACACAACAGCGTGGTTTCAGGGCCACGGTCTGTTTTGCCTCGGGGATTTCTGGTGTTCACACGCCGCGGGCAGTGATGGCAAAGCCGATCTACGTCCTCAACGGACCCAACCTCAACCTGCTCGGCCGGCGCGAGCCCGCTGTCTACGGCCGCGACACGCTGGCGGATGTGCGGTCGCGGACCGAGGAGCGGGCGCGCGGCGCCGGTCTCGTAGTCGACTTCCGGCAGACCAACAGCGAAGGCGAGCTGATCGGCTGGGTTCAGGAGGCGCGCGACAAGGCGGCCGGCATCATCGTCAATGCCGGCGGGCTGACGCACACCTCGATCTCGCTGCTCGACGCGCTGCAGGCGGCGGAGCTGCCGGTTGTCGAGGTGCACCTCTCGAACATCTTCCGGCGCGACAGTTTCCGCCATCATTCCTACGTCTCGCTCGCCGCGACGGGGGTGATCTGCGGCCTCGGCGCCAAGGGCTACGAGCTCGCCGTCGACGCCATGGCCCAACTCATTGCGGCTCCTAAGAGCCGTGCCTAGACCGAACAGACCATCGCGGACGCCGGACGAGGCGGCCACCAAGGGAGGGCGACCACGCATGACGTCCAAGGATGCGAGCGGAAGCGACAGCGCCGAGCGCAAGCTGATCAAGGATCTCGCCGAGCTCCTGAACGAGACGGGGCTGACCGAGATCGAGATCGAGAAGTCGGGGCTCAAGGTTCGTGTCGCCCGGACGGTGACGATCGCCGCCACCGCCGCGGCAGCCGCGGGCACGGTGCAACAGGCGGGGGCTGCGGCCGGCGTCGCCGCCGCGCCGCAGGTCACCGACCCGTCCAAGCACCCTGGCGCCGTCAAGTCGCCGATGGTCGGCACCGCTTATCGGGCGCCGGAGCCCGGCGCGGCATCGTTCATCGAGGTCGGCAGCCGGGTCGCCCCCGGAGACACTCTCCTCATCATCGAGGCGATGAAGACCATGAATCAAATTCCGGCCTCGAAGGCGGGCACTGTGACCTCGATCCTGTTCGAGAACGGCCAGCCGGTCGAGTTCGGCGAGCCGCTGGTCATCATCGAGTGAGAGGAAGGAACGAGGGATCAGGCACTAGGGAACAGGGTTGGAAGCTGCACATGCTCTCGCTACCCTCGTCCCTCGTCCCTGGCCCCTGGTCCCTGGGAAAAATATGTTCGACAAGGTCCTGATCGCCAACCGCGGCGAGATCGCGCTCCGCGTGCAGCGCGCCTGCAAGGAGCTCGGCATCGCGACCGTCGCGGTCCATTCGACGGCCGATGCGGATGCGATGCACGTCCGTCTCGCCGACGAGAGCGTGTGCATCGGACCGCCGCCGGCGTCGGAGAGCTACCTCAACATTCCCCGCCTGCTCGCCGCCTGCGAGATCACCGGCGCCGACGCCGTGCACCCCGGCTACGGATTCCTGAGCGAGAACGCGCGCTTCGCCGAGATCCTCGAGGAGCATCAGATCACCTTCATCGGCCCCACGTCCGAGCACATCCGGATCATGGGCGACAAGATCGAGGCCAAGGAGACGGCGAAAAAGCTCGGCATCCCCGTCGTGCCGGGGTCCGACGGCGCCGTCAATTCCGAGGCCGAGGCGATGAAGGTGGCCAAGGGAATGGGCTTTCCCGTGCTCATCAAGGCCACCGCCGGCGGCGGCGGGCGCGGCATGAAGGTCGCCCATTCCGCCGCCGATCTCGGATTGGCCCTGTCGACCGCCCGCTCGGAGGCCAAGGCCGCATTCGGCAACGACGCGGTCTACATCGAGAAGTACCTCCAGAAGCCGCGCCACATCGAGATCCAGGTATTCGGCGACGGCAAGGGCAACGCGATCTACCTCGGCGAGCGCGACTGCTCGCTGCAGCGCCGGCACCAGAAGGTGCTCGAGGAGGCTCCCTCGCCGGCGCTCAATGCCGCCTCCAGGAAAAAGATCGGCGAGACGGTCGCGGCCGCCATGAGGAAGCTCAAGTACCGGGGCGCGGGGACCGTCGAGTTCCTGTTCGAGGACGGCGAGTTCTACTTCATCGAGATGAACACGCGGCTCCAGGTCGAGCATCCGGTGACCGAGGCGATCACCGGCATCGACCTCGTGCTCGAGCAGATCCGCGTCGCCTCCGGCGCGCCGCTGAGCCACACCCAGGCGGACGTGACGTTCTCCGGCCACGCCATCGAGTGCCGGATCAACGCCGAGAACCCGCGCACGTTCCGCCCCTCGCCGGGCCAGATCACCTACTGGCATCCGCCGGGCGGCCTCGGGGTTCGCGTCGATTCGGGCGTCT
>JAKAML010000234.1 GCA_021812845.1 Pseudomonadota bacterium | reverse complement strand
CGCCCCTTCCAGACGGCGTATCCAAAGCGCGAGAAGAGCGATTTCACAGCGGCGTAATCGTAGAATTCGATGTAGCGCTCGACAGCGGTCCAAAGCTCCGGGTCTTTCCGGTGGCCGTTGCCCGTGATGAGCTTTGCCCAGTAGGCCAGATAGGGCTCGACCTGCTTGGCGGCCAGCAGCCTCGTCGCGATGTGGTGCTCGAACTCCGCAAGATCGGCAAGGAAGGCATCGAAGATGTCGCGGATTCGGACCTCGTCCCGGCTGTACTTCTGCCGAGTGGTGCTGAGCGCGGCGATCAGCGCCTCGCGATCGACCTTGACGAATCTCGACTCCGGCGCCGCCTCCGGATGAAGCTCGACATACCGGGTCCAGTCGAGCATCGTCATCGCCTTCCTGGTCGTGTCCTTTTCAGCGAATGTGCGGTAGAGCGCCGTGGCGAACTGTTGACGCTTCCACTTCTGATCACCAGCGTATCGGTAGAGTGCGAAGCCTCCGCCGAGACCAATGAAGGCGATCTTCAGTAACTCGATCCAATCGGCGGGCATTGCACGCTCCGTGCTGAGTTGTGGCAGGATTGTCGGTCGTCAACAGGTCGGAAGGTCTCGGAAAAATGTGCCACTTGTCACGGATCCTGGAAACCGTCCTCTACGTCGACGACTTGTCCGCGTCCGAGGCGTTCTATCAGAACGTGCTCGGTCTCGCTGTACAATCGCGGCAGGAGGGGCGGCACGTCTTCTTCCGGCTCGGCAACCAGATGCTGCTCTTGTTCGATCCGAAAGCGACCGAGGTGCCGCCGCCGCCCGATGCGAGATTGCCGGTCCCTCCGCACGGCGCGCGCGGGCCCGGCCACGTCTGCTTCGCGGCGACGGCGGACGAGCTCGCCCGGTGGCGCGCGCGTCTCGGTGAGGCGGGCGTCGCCGTCGAGGCCGAGGTGGAATGGCCGCGCGGCGGGCGGTCCATCTACTTCCGTGATCCTTCGGGAAACTCGCTCGAATTCGCCGAGCCGCGCATCTGGGGGATGACGTCGTGACGGAAAAATTGCAGCGCGGCACGCGGCTCGTGGTGGCGTCCCACAACAAGGGCAAGGTGTGGGAGATCCACCAGCTCATCGCGCCCTATGGCCTCGATGCGGTATCGGCGGGCGATCTCGGTCTCGCCGAGCCGGACGAGACAGAGCCGACCTTCGAGGGCAATGCGCGGCTGAAAGCGGTGGCCGCGGCGAAGGGCTCGGGCCTGCCGGCGCTCGCCGACGATTCGGGGCTCGAGGTCGAATGCCTCGGCGGTGCGCCCGGCATCTACTCGGCGCGCTGGGCGGGGCCGACCAAGGACTTCGGTCTCGCCATGAAGATGGTCGCCGAGGAGGTTGCGTCGCGGCACGGCTGGTCGGATCCCGGTCCGCGCGCCAACTTCATCTCCGTACTCTGCCTCGCCTGGCCGGACGGGACGACGCGGGTGTTCGAGGGCAAGGTCTTCGGCCATCTCGTCTGGCCCGTGCGCGGCGGCAACGGCTTCGGCTACGACCCGATGTTCGTCGCCGATGGGGAAAGCCGCACCTTCGGCGAGATGGAGCCCGAGCAGAAATACGCGATCAGCCACCGCACCCGCGCCTTCGCCGCCTTCAAGGCCGCCTGCCTCGACGGCCGCGGCGCAGCGTCGGCACCGCCGAACGCGCGCCGCGCCGATGCCGCCGGCCTCGAAGCGGCGGCGGCAAACATCTCGACCGAGGCGGAGCTCGCGGCGTTCGTCGCCAATCTGAGCCGCGACCTCGCCGCGTATCCCGAGGCATGGACCAGCGACACGCTCGGCGCGTTCCTCGACCGGCTGGCCGCCGCCCTCGGGTCGCGCGGGCCGGCCGAGCCGCCGTCACGCGCAGTGGCCAAGGCGCTGTTGGCCGCGAGCGGCCGGTCGTGACGCCATGACCGGCGCCGGCACCCCGCTCCGCCACCCGCTCGCCGTTTACGTGCACTGGCCGTTCTGCGCGCAGAAGTGCCCCTATTGCGACTTCAACTCGCACGTCCGGCACGGCGGCATCGACGAGCCGCGCTTCCTCGCCGCCTATCTGGCCGAGATCGACCACACGGCGGAGCGGCTGCGCCACACCGCGCCGGATGGGGAGGCCTCGGCGCCGCATCAGGGTTCGCGCGTCGTCACGTCGGTCTTCTTCGGCGGTGGCACGCCGTCCCTGATGTCGCCCGCGACCGTCGCCGCGATCCTCGATCGCATCTCGGCGCACTGGTCGATCACGCCGGATGCCGAGATCACGCTCGAGGCCAATCCGTCGTCGGTCGAGGCGGCGCGCTTCCGGCTCTACCGGGCGACCGGCGTCAACCGCGTCTCGCTCGGCGTGCAGTCGCTCCACGACCACGAGCTGCGCCGGCTCGGCCGCCTGCACGACGCGGCCGAGGCCCGCGCCGCCATCGCCGTCGCCGCGCGCACCTTCGACCGTACCAGCTTCGACCTCATCTATGCGCGACCGGGCCAGACCACGGACCAATGGCGCGCCGAGCTCGGAGAAGCGCTGGCGCTCGCGGGCGGGCATCTCTCGCTCTATCAGCTCACCATCGAGCCGGAGACGCCGTTCGCGGCACTCCACGCCGCCGGCAAGCTCGTCATCCCCGATCCCGACGCGGCGCTCGCGCTCTACGAGGTGACGCAGGAGATGACGGCGGCGGCCGGGCTCGATGCCTACGAGATCTCGAACCACGCGCGGCCGGGCGAGGAGAGCCGCCACAACCTCGCCTACTGGCGCTATGGCGAGTACGCAGGGATCGGCGCCGGGGCCCACGGCCGGCTGGTGATCGGCGGCCGGCGCCATGCGACGGTGACGGAGAAGTCGCCGGAGGCGTGGCTCGAGCGGGTCGAGGCCGCGGGCCAAGGTCTCACGGACTTGACGCCGCTTACGCCGGCCGAGGAGGCCGACGAGATGCTGCTGATGGGGCTGCGCCTCGTCGAGGGGCTCGACCTCGACCGCCTCGAAGCCGTCACCGGCGCCAGGCCGTCGGACGCCGAGATCGCGGACCTCGTCGGGCTCGGTCTCGTCGAGCGCGTCGGCGCGGCCGGGCCGGCCGGAGGGGTCACGCAGGCCTTCGCCGACCGGTCCTCGGAGATCGCCGCCTGCGTCTCGCCCGGTGCGGGCGGGCGCGACGAGTGGGGCGACGTGACGGGTCCGGCGCCGGCCACCGGCGCGACGGCGCCCGTCCCGTCGCCGGTCGTGCGCGCCACCGGCCAGGGCCGCTTCGTCCTGAACGAGATCGTGCGCCGCCTGTCGCGCACGCTCGTCTCACGCCGATCCTGATCCGGCGCGGCCGCCGGCGACCGCCTTGTGCAGCAGGAGCACCGGCACGAGACCAGTTGCGACGATGGTCAGCGCGCCGAGCGCGGCCTGCTCGAACTGCTCGAGCGCGGCGAAGCCGTAGACGTGGGTCGCCAGCGTCTCGAAGTTGAACGGCCGCAGCAACAGCGTCGCCGGCAGCTCCTTCATGGCGTCGACGAAGACGAGCAGCGACGCCGCGCCTAGCGCCGGCAGAATCAGCGGCAGATGCACGCGGAACAGCGTCGACAGCGCGGTCTCTCCGAGCGCGCGCGCGGCGGCGTCGAGATTGGGCGAGATGCGGCCGAGCCCGGCTTCCACCGTGCCGAGCGAGACGGCGAGGAAGCGGATGGTCATGGCGAGAACGAGCGCGAACAGCGTGCCGGACAGGACGAGGCCGGTCGAGATTCCGAACGCCGCGCGCATCACTCCGTCGATGCGGTTGTCGATGGCGGCGAGCGGGAACAGCAGGCCGACCGCGAGCACCGTGCCGGGCACGGCGTAGCCGAGCGCGGCGAGGCGGACGGCCGGGCGGGTGAAGCCGTTGGCCGCGGTTCGCGTCGCATAGGCGAGGACGACCGACAACACGACGGCGACGACGGACACGATCGCGGCCAAGAGCAGGCTGTTGGCGGCGGCGAGCCAGAAGCCGCCGGCGATGGCCGCCGCCCAATGTCGTGCCGCGTGGCCGACGAGCACCCACGCCGGGA
>JAKAML010000233.1 GCA_021812845.1 Pseudomonadota bacterium | reverse complement strand
CCAGTAGGTATCGAGACGCGGGTTCTCGCCGTCGTCGGGATTCCAGCGGTAGATGCGGAACTCCGTCCAGTCGCCCTCGCCATCGGGGCTGTTCCAGGTCTTGCCCGACTTGACCTTGGAATTCTTGGGCAGGGTGAGCTGGACCATGGGACCTCGGTCGATGTCGCGGGTGGGTGCCGTCGAGCCCGGGGCGCGCCGCGGGCACGGCCGGACCCGCATGACATGCGGCGCGGCGGACGGCATGTCAACGCTACGTTAGAAAGTGTGGACGCACCGACGGCATGGCTCCCCGGACACCGCGGCAGACCTCGGACGGCGATCGCCGCGGACGCTGCCGCCTCACTCGACCCGATAGGTCTTGAGCCGGCGCACGAGCGCGGTCAGACGCTCCGCCACGCCTGCGCAGGTCTCGACCGTGGCCCTCAGCGTCGCCCGCTCCTGGATCAGCTTGTTGAGCCGCTCCTGCTCGCTGCCGAAGCCGTAGTACAGCTCCTCCGGCGCGTCGATCTCCCCGTCCTCGATCGCGCACATCACGTCGAAGGCGTTCTGCGAGGCGAGCACGAGCATGGAGGCGACATCGTTGACGAGTTGCTGGTAGACCCGGCAGTCGTCGGCGGTGGCCCGCGGGCCGTGCACGCCGAACTTCAACGGCGAGGCACCCTGCCCGCCCTCGCCGGCGAACAGGTGCGGATTGCGCTGGAAACGGCGGAAGATCTCGCCGAGGCCGAGGCAGCAGGCTTCGAGATCCCTGAGTGCCGCCGAGGCCTTGCGGCGCGACCTGGAGCGGTCCGGCGTGCGCTCCTGGCCGACCCAGTTGATCGCCGCGATCGAGGCGATGGCGCCGAGCGCCGCGAGCCCCGGCAGCACCGCGGCGAACGGGTCGGGCGCGATCCGCATGTCGCTGTCGGACGCCGGCTTGGGCTGAGGCTTGGAGCCCGGCCTCGAGGACGACGGGGGGCCCGGCCTCGAGGTGTCCGGCTCGGGCTTGCTCGGGGTCTTGGCCACGCAACGAGCCTCCAGTCGCTGTTCGGTCGGGATCGGGCCGCCCCCTCGGCGCCGCCGGGGCGGCGGCAGGCGGAGCGGCGGCGAGCGGGGCGGCGATTCGCGACCCGCACCATGGTCCTACGATCGGGATGCGGCGGGCAAGCGGCAGCCTCGGACGGCGATAGGGTTATCGGCGCCTTTACCGGTGCGGCGAGGAGGCGCCGGACCCGGACGGCGGCGAGGGCGACGCGGCACGGAGCGTGAATATCATCCGCCGCCAGATCGAATGCCCCTCACGACCAGAGCACCGAGAACCCCCGTGATCCACGCCGCCAAAGCCCTTCTCAAGTCCGTGCTTCCCTCGCCGGTCGCCGACCGCTGGAAGCGCTACCGCTTCGACCGCGAGCAGGCCGAGGCGCCCGGCAAGCCGCTCGCGGCGGTCTTCAACGAGATCGACGAGAACAATGTCTGGGCGATGCCGACCGGCGTGGCGCGCTATTCCTCGGGCCCGGGCTCCCGACCCGAGGTGACCCGCGGCAACGACGACTTCGTGATCGGCTACATCAAGAGCCGGCCGGTGATCGGCCGCCTGGTCGACATCGGCTGCGGCGACATCCAGGTCGCGAGCCGCATCCTAGAGCGACCTATTCACCAGGACGCCGTGCGCCTGGTGAATAGATCGGGCTAGACCACCTGTCGCGGCCGATCGAGTGCGTCGGCTGCGACATCGCCCGGAACGTGGTCGCCTACAACGAGGCGCACCATGCCCGCCCGGGCGTGCGCTTCGTGGCGCTCGACGTGACGTCGGACCCGCTGCCCGAGGGTGAATTCGTCACCGTGCGCGAGGTGTTGCAGCATCTCTCGAACGACAGCATCGAGGCCGCGCTGGCCAACATGCGGCGGACCTTTCCGCGCGCCATCGTCACCGAGATGCAGCCGGGCCGCTGCGAGGTGCCCAACCTCGACATCGTCAGCGGCTACCGGACCCGCGACGGTCTGCACTCCGGCGTCTATCTCAACCTGCCGCCGTTCGGGCTCACGATCCTCGACGAGTACGTGATGTCGGCGTCGACCAACGAGCTCCTGCGCCCGGTGCTGGTGGCGCTGTGAGCGAGGCGCGACGCGCGCCGCGCCGTCGGACGGCTCAGGCGGCGTGCGCGAGCACGGTGTTGTTGGGGCTGGTGAGCACCACGCGGTAGCCGCGCGACAGCGCATCCTCGATGCAGTCGATCCGCCACGAGGCCCGCGCCAGATGCTCGATGACGACGAGGCGCGGCCAGAGCGACGGCGGCGCCGACGCGAGATAGGGCGGCAGCACCTTGTCCTCGTGCCCCTCGACGTCGATCTTCATCACGTCGACGCGGGAGAGCCCCTGCTCGGCGGCGATGGCGGCGAGCGGGCGCAGCGCCACCGCGACGCCGTCGCCCGACCGCTCGAGAGAGCGCGAACCCTCGTCGCGGCCTCCGGCGAGAACGCCCGTGCCGTCCCGGTCGCTGATCGCAACCGCGAGCCGCGCGACCGCGACGCCCGCCGCGACAAGTCCGTCCGAACGCGCGGTCTCGATGTTGAACGCGAGCCGCTCCAGAAGCTCGGGATTGGGATCGATGGCGACGATCCGCGCGCCGGGGCCGGCGTGGAGCGCCGCGCCGAGGCTGTAGAGCCCGGCGTTGGCGCCGACGTCGAGGAACACCGCGCCCGTGGCCCGCATCGCCTCGGCCACCAGCCGGTGCTCGCGCGGGTCCATGCGATCGGGCCGCATCAGCGCCTTCCTCTCCGACACGTTGTGCGCCGGATGGAGCCGGACCCGGCTGCCGAAGACGACGGTGTCGACCGGCCCGCCGTGGACGGCGCGGAACGCCCGGTAGAGGAGCTTCCGCGTCGCGCCGCGGCCGAGCAGCGTCCGCCGCGACGCCCACAGCAGCGCCGCGCCGACGGCGCCCGGCCGGTGCGCGCCCCACGGCGGTCCAGGCCGCGGCGGCGCGGTCGCCCCGTCGCGGTCCGGTGTCGCCGCGGCCGTCAATAGACGCGCGCCTTGGGCTCGATGTACTTGATCTCGTTGGTCAGGGTGTTGGTGTGCACCGGCCGCTCGTCGAGCCGCACCGTCTTCCTCGCGTCGTCGGCGAAGGCGAGTGTGTGCTTCATCCAGTTCTGATCGTCGCGCTTGGGGAAGTCCTCGCGGGCGTGCGCGCCGCGGCTCTCCTTGCGCGCTTCCGCGCCGACCACCGTCACCGCCGCCTGGGCGATCAGGTTGTCGTATTCCAGGGTCTCGATCAGATCGGAGTTCCACACCAGAGAGCGGTCGGTGACGCGGATATCGGCCGATTCCGCCCAGATGTCGGAGATCTTCCGGACGCCTTCCTTCAGCACCGGCCCGTCGCGGAACACGGCGCAGTTCGCCTGCATCACCTTCTGCATCCGCGCGCGGAGTGCCGAGGTCGGCGTCTTGCCGGCGGCGTGGCGGAAGCGGTCGAGCCGCGTCAGCGCGAACTCGGCGCCGTCCTTCGGCAGATCCGCCTGCCGCGCGCCGCGCTCGATCTTCTCCGAGCAGCGGAGACCGGCGGCACGGCCGAACACCACGAGATCGATCAGCGAGTTCGACCCCAGCCGGTTGGCGCCGTGAACCGAGACGCACGCCGCCTCGCCGATCGCCATCAGGCCCGGCACCACGGCATCCGGATCGCTGCCCTTCTTGGTCAGAACCTCGCCGTGGTAATTGGTCGGGATGCCGCCCATGTTGTAGTGCACGGTCGGGATGACCGGGATCGGCTGGCGGCGCAGATCGACGCCGGAGAACACCTTGGCGCTCTCGGTGATGCCCGGCAGCCGCTCGGCTAGGATCTTGGGATCGAGATGGTCGAGGTGCAGGTAGATGTGGTCCTTCTCGGGCCCGACGCCGCGTCCCTCGCGGATCTCGATCGTCATCGAGCGCGAGACGACGTCGCGCGAGGCGAGATCCTTGGCGTGCGGTGCGTAGCGCTCCATGAAGCGCTCGCCCTGAGAGTTGGTCAGGTATCCGCCCTCGCCGCGCGCGCCCTCG
>JAKAML010000232.1 GCA_021812845.1 Pseudomonadota bacterium | reverse complement strand
CGCGTCGGCGCCCGGCCGCGCGGCGAGGCCGAGCATCCGCTGCGCCGCGACCTGGAGCGCCAGGTCGCCCTTGGCGAAGGCGTCCGCGCGTCCGGCGCAGAACAGGAGGAAGATGTCGGCGGTCCACGGCCCGATGCCCGGCACCGCCGTCAGCGCGGCGTGGACGTCGCGGTCGTCGCTGAGGGCGAGCCGCGCGATGTCGAGCCCGCCCTCCTCGATCGCCAGCGCCACCGCGCGCAGGGTCCTGATCTTGCCGCGCGAGAGGCCGGCCGCGGCGAGCTCTGCATCCGACGCCGCCGCGAGCCGGCGAGCGGTGAACGGCGTCACCGCCTGCCGCGTGCGCCGCCAGATCGCCTCGGCGCTCGCCAGCGAGAGCTGCTGGCCGACGACGATCCGGGCGAGACCTTCGAGCCCGGGCGGATAGCGGCGCAGCGGCGGGTCGCCGACGAGGTCGTGGACACGGCGCATATCGGCGCAACGCCGCCGCAGCGCGCGCACGGCGCAGCTCACGTCGTGTGCGGTGTTGATGAAACCCGGTGCGGCGGCCGGACGTAGCTTCACCGATCCGGCCGCCACTTTCGCAGACCCTTTGGTCGTCGCTCTGGTCATGACGAGATGGGCTCCGTCGATATCGCGTTCGAGCATCGCGCGGCGGATCGCCGTGCCTGCCGCCCAGACCCCCGGCGCGGTGGCGCCGCTTCCGTCCGGCGCGCACGATAGGTACAATGGGCCTCGGGCGGCAAGCCGCTCGCTCTGCGACCGCCGAGCGTCCATCGCAGCGGGAGAGCAACGATGTCCACGCACCACACGACCCGGCCGGAACCACCGGCAGTCGCGACGCGCCTCGCGCCGCCGGCCGCCGCCGCGTTCGTCATGGCGGCCGCACTCGGCGCCGCCGCCACGCCTGCGGTCGCGGCGGGTACCACGGGCGGCGACTGGACCACCTATCGCAATGCCCGCCACGGCTACTCGATCGCCTATCCCACGGCCCGCTTCACCGACGAGCCCGCCAACGAGAGCGAGGACGGGCGTCTCGTGGTCTCGAAGGACGGATCGACACGGCTTCTCGTCGGCGCCTTCGAGAACGCCGACGGCACCACGCTGGCGGACTACCGGACCTATCTGATGCAAACCAACTACCAGGGTGCGCAGATCGACTACGCGCCCGTGCGCGACCGCTGGTTCGTGCTGTCGGGAATGCGCGAGGGCACCATGTTCTACGAACGCGTGAGCTTCACCTGCGGCGGCCGGCTCATCAATAGCTGGGCCATTCTCTATCCCGCCGGCGAGCGCCGCGCCTGGGATCCGGTGCTGGAGCGGATCGCACGCACCTACACTCCCGGCGCCGGCCGCAATGGCAAGTGCGAGTGATCCCGTCGCCGCGGACGGGCGCCCCGTGCTCCGCTTCGCGCCGAGCCCCAACGGCCGCCTGCACATCGGACACGCGCTGTCCGCGCTGACCGGCTTCGACATGGCGCGCCGGCTCGGCGGACGCTTCCTCGTGCGCATCGAGGACATCGACGTCGGCCGCGCGCGTCCGAATTTCGTCGACGGCATCCTCGCCGATCTCGACTGGCTCGGCATCGTGTGGGAGATGCCGATCCTCGTGCAGTCGCAGCACTTCGAGACCTATCGTGAGGCGGCGCGGCGGCTTGCCGACGACGGATTGCTCTATCCGTGCTTCGCGACGCGCACCGAGATCACGGCGCCGGCCGCAGCCGCGCCGGACGCGGTCGATCCCGACGGCGCGCCGCTCTATCCGGGGCTGCATCGGGCGCTGCCTGACGCCGAGCGCGCGGCGCGGCTGGGGCGAGGCGAGCCCCACGCGCTGCGCATCGCCATGGACCGCGCGCTGGCGCGGGCGAACGTCATGCTCGGCGGGCGTCCGCTGACCATCACCGAGGTGACCGCCGAGGGCGTCGCCACGACGCGCCCCGCCGATCCCGGCCGCTGGGGCGATGCGGTGATCGTGCGCAAGGACGTGCCGGCGAGCTACCATCTCGCGGTGGTGGTCGACGACGCGCGGCAGGGCGTGACCCACGTCACGCGCGGGATGGATCTCTACGCGGCCACCGATCTCCACCGGCTGCTGCAGGTTCTGCTCGGGCTGCGGGCGCCGGTCTATCACCACCACCGCCTGATCGCCGATGCGGCCGGCCGCAAGCTGTCGAAGAGCGCCGGCGACACCGCCCTCGCCGACCTGAGGGCCGCGGGCGCCACCGCCGCGACCGTGCGGGCGATGCTCGGTCTCGAGCCGCCGTGACGGGGCGCGTTCCCTTGCGCGCCGCCCGTGATCCCCTGCGACGCAATCGCCACGGGCTGATCGACGGCGTCCAGCCGGACATAATTTCCACTTCGATTTGAACGGGTTGTGGCATATTGTGACGTGGGCGGCCCGGTGGCGTGGCCGCGCGCGGGACCGCGGGCGTGAAGAAGTCGTCGAAACGGAAGCCGAAGGCGAAAGCCGGCCGCAGGCCGGTGGCGGCCGCGCGGCCCGAGCCCCGGCCGGGCAGCGCCAGGCCGCCGATCGCCGCGGCTGCCGTCGTGAAATGGCCGCCGCCTCGGCGCGCCGGCCGTGCGTCACCGCGGCGCATCGCGGCCCAGTCCATGGCGGCGTTCGCGGCCTATGGCGACGACGATCGCCGGACGCTCGCCCTGATGCTGCTGCCGGTGATGGCCGTGGCGCTGGCCATCGGTTTCGGGCAGGCCACGCGCTCCGGCTTCGAGATGGCATGGCGAGCCGGCGGGCACGGGTCCGACATCGCCCGTCCGGCGCCGTCGCGTCCCGCTCCCTCCTCCTCCGCCGCCCCCGCCCCGGCAGCCGGCGTCGCCGCGGCGCCTCCACCAGCGGCGATACCCGCACCGTTGTCCCGGCGATCGGTCGCGGTTCCGACCGATGCGCCCGTGATCCTGCGTCCGTCGGCACCGGCCGTCGTGCTGCCCGACATCCCATCGTCGGGCTCCGCCCCCGCACTGGAGGCGGGGCCGCCATCGCTCGGCCTCGATCTGCTGCTGTCGCGACCCGCCCTGAGCCTGCCGAACGCCGCGCCGGCCGCCGCCGCACTCGACCGGGCGCTGGCTTCGGTTGCCGCCGGCAGCGCACGGCCCAGACTCGCGGCCGTGCCCGATCCTATCGCAGCCCTGCCGGACGTCACCGCGCCGGCGCCGATGCCGCGGCTGCCCGCCGGCGTGGTCGTCGAGCCCCTGCCGTCGGTCGTTCCGCCCTCGGCCCTGCGTCTGCCCGTGACAGCTCCGGTCGTGGCTCCCGTTCCGGCCCAAGCCGCGATCCCGGTCCCGGCCCGATCGGCAGCGCCGCCGGCGGCGGGTGCGGCGGCCACTGGCGAGACTTCGGTCGCAGCACTGGCGCCGCCGCCGCGGCCGGCCGTCCGGCCGGCGATCCCGCCCGCCGCGACGGCTTCACCGTTGGCACCCCTGTCGCCCGGAGTCGCGGCCGTCTGCGTGCCCGAACCGAAGGTCGCGCGGACGCGCGTCGCTGCGCCGTCCGACCCCGACGCCTTCGGCCGCGAGCTCGCCGCCGCCGCTCTCGCCCAGACGCGGGAGTTCGTCGTCTACAACGACAAGTATCGCCGCATCGCCTACCCGATGGGCGACGTGTCGTCGTTCTACGGCGTCTGCACCGACGTGGTGATCCGCGCCTACCGCGAGCTCGACATCGACCTTCAGGCGCTCGTGCAGGTGACGCGGACCGGGAGCGGCGATCCCAATATCGATCACCGCCGGGTCGATACCCTGCGCCGGTTCTTCGCCGCACATGGCCAGTCGCTGCCGGTCACCGAGTACGCCGAGGACTACCGGCCGGGCGACGTGGTCAGCTACTGGCGTCCGCAGAATCGCCATTCGCGCACCCACATCGCCATCGTCGCCGACGAGATCGGGCCGTCCGGCCGGCCGATGATCATCCACAACCGGGGCTGGGGACCGCAGATCGAGGACGGCCTGTTCGTCGACCAGATCACCGGCCACTACCGGTTCAACGGTCTCGGCAAGACACCGAGGTCGACCGTCAAGT
>JAKAML010000231.1 GCA_021812845.1 Pseudomonadota bacterium | reverse complement strand
CTCGACTATCTCGACGAGGGCACGCTGGCCGCCGCGATCCGCTCGCGACGGCGCGTGTAGGCGCGGCCCGCGCCGCCCAACCTCCCGCCGCCGCCGCGGCCGGCCCCGAACCGAAAGCGAGACGCCCGTGACCGCCCCGACCGACAGCCGCCGCCCGTCGTCGCGCCCGCGCGCCGCCGAGCCGCCGAAGTTCGTCGCCGGCCCGATCCGGCGCCACATCCTGGTGATGACCGGTGCCGGCGCTCTCGGGCTGATGGCGATCTTCGTCGGCGACCTCGCCAACATCTGGTTCCTGTCGCGGCTCGGCGACGAGGCGGTGATCGCCGCCGTCGGCTACGCCAGCTCGATCCTGTTCTTCACCATCTCGATCGGCATCGGGCTGTCGATCGCCGCCACCTCGCTGGTCTCGCCCGCGATCGGCGCCGGACACCGCGTCCGCGCCCGCCGGCTCGCGGTCAACACCCACCTCGCCTCCGGCATCGCCTCGCTCGTGCTCGGGCTCGGCGTCTGGCTCGCCGCGCCCTGGATGCTGGCGAAGCTCGGCGCGACCGGCCGCGCGCACGCGCTGGCCGACGCCTATCTCGACATCCTGCTGCCGTCGCTGCCGCTGCTGTCGGTCGCCATGACCTCGGCCGCAGTGCTGCGCTCGGTCGGCGACGCGCGCCGCGCGATGAACGTCACGCTCGTCATCGCGATCGTGAACGTGATCCTCGACCCGATCCTGATCTTCGGCCTCGGGCTCGGCATCCAGGGCGCGGCCATCGCCTCGACGGCGGCGCGTCTCGCCGCCCTGCTGGTCGGCCTCCACGGCGTCGTCCGCGTGCACGGCCTGATGGGCCGCCCCAAGGTCCGTACCTTCCTCGGCGACGTCCGCGCCATGATCGCCATCGCCGCGCCGGCGGTGCTGACCAACGTCGCCACGCCCGCCGCCAACGCCTACGTCACCGCCGCCATCGCGGCGTCGGGCGATTCCGCCGTCGCCGCCTGGGCGATCATCGGCCGCGTCATGCCGGTCGCGTTCGGCGCCGTCTACGCGCTGTCGGGCTCCATCGGCCCGATCATCGGCCAGAACCACGGCGCGCGCCGCTACGACCGCGTCACGGACGCGATCCGCCAGTCGCTGCTCGTCGCCCTCGCCTTCACCGCCGTAGCCTGGACCGCGCTCGCCGTGTTCGCGGGGCCGCTCGCCGATGCGTTCCGCGCCACCGGCGAGGCGCGCGAGCTCGTCGTGCTGTTCTGCCGCTGGCTGGCGCCGCTGTTCGTGTTCATGGGCGCGCTGTTCGTCGCCAACGCGGCCTTCAATACCCTCGGCCGGGCACACTACTCGACCGTGCTCAACTGGCTGCGCGCCACCCTCGGCACGGTGCCCTTCGTCGAGGTCGGAGCGCGCCTCGCGGGCGCCAAGGGCGTGCTCGCCGGCAATATGCTGGGCGGTGTCCTGTTCGGCTGCGTCGCGGTATGGCTCGCCTTCCGTCTCGTCCGCAGCCTCGCCTCCGTTCCCTCCTCGCCCGCCACAGGGACAACTTTCGGGCCGCGTTGACGCGCCGGACCGGCCCGCCTATCAGAAAGGTGTCGCAGCGCGCGATTCCCGTCGAAGCTGGTCCCGTCCGGGCGCTGCCATCGGCACCACCTCCAAGGCCGCGGAACGACCTATCCAGATGACGAGCAGAGCCGCGGGCACGGCAGCAGCCGAACGCACGGTCGAGGTGCAGACCGGCGAGGCGCCGCACCGCGCCGCCATCGCCCCCGAACCCGTGCGCCGGATCGTCGTTCTCGGCCCCTCGGACCTGTCCCTCGTCCGCAACCGCGCGAGCCTCGTCGCCGCGCTCATCGCCCGCCGCCAGACGGTGCTCTGCGTGGCACCCTCGTTCGACCCCGACCGCCGCCGCACGCTCAACCTGCTCGGCGCCGAGACCGTCCCTTTCGATCCGCCCGCCGGGCGGTTCCGTGCGCTCGAGCCCCTGAAGCGGCTCAAGGCGCTCGCCGCGCTGGTCGCGGACTGGCGGGCCGACGTCGCGCTCGCCTACGGCGGGCGGAGCCTGGCCGAGGCGGCGCTCGCCGCCCGCCGCGCCCGCGTGCCCCGCGTCGTGAGCCTCGTCAACGCGCCGTTCGACGACGAGACCGGCAGCGGAGCGTCCTTCGTCGCCGGCCGGATCGCGCCGTCGCTCGCCCGCGCGCTGGCCGCGTCCGATGCCGTCGTCGCCCACAACGCGCCGCTGCTGCGCCAGGCCCAGACCATCGCCGGGACCAAGTCCCGCGCCCACTGGTCCCTGGTCCCCGGCGCCGGCGTCGACCTCGCGCACTTCGCGGTCGCGCCGTTGCCGCCGATCGACGACGGCCTCGTGTTCCTCACCATCACCGCGCTCGAGGAGCGTCGCGGCGTGCTCGAGCTGGCCGAGGCCGCGCGCCGGATCCGCGCCCACGGCCGCCGCGCCCGGTTCGTGCTCGTCGCCACGCCGGGCGAGGCCGCGGACCGCATCCTGCGCCAGGATCTGGCCCCATTCGCCGGCGACCTCGAGATCCTCGAACCGGTCGACGACGTCCGCCCGCTGCTGGCCCGCTGCCACGTCTACCTCCACCCGTCGCGGGCCGAGGGGATGCCGCGCGCCGTGCTCGAGGCGATGTCGGCCGGCCGCCCGATCGTCACCACCGACACGCCCGGCTGCCGCGACACCGTCGACGAGCGCGTCAACGGCTGCCTCGTGCCGCCGCGCGACGCCGGTGCACTGACGCTCGCCATCGAGAGCGTGCTCAAGCGGCCGGACCTGATCCCGTCGCAGGCTCGCGCCAGCCGCGCGAAGGCCGAGCGCCGCTTCGACGTCCGCGACGTCAACCGCGCCCTCATCGCCGCACTCGGGCTCGATTGAGCGCCGGGACCGCGGTCGGGACGGCCGTCGATCAGCCGTGCGGCGCGCCGCCCGCGTCCGCCTCGCCCGACGCCTGCAGCGCGAACGAGCGCACGTTGGCCTCGATCGCCGCGACGATCGGCTGCGCCACGTCGGTGCCGGTGGCGCGCGCGAGCCGCACGAGCTGCGGCGCCGCCGAAACCGCGACGATCGCCGGCCCCGCGTGTGCGAGCCTCACGTCGACGCTCGCGAGACCGAGCTTCAACAGCCGCGTCGCGCGCCTGGCGAGCCGCCGCACCTCGACCGGCGGCCGCTCGGTCGGCGCCGACAGCCGGCCGCGCCGCAGCACCGCCGCCGCCACGACCTTGTGATCGACCACGAGCAGCCGCAGCGTCCTCGCTCCCCGTCCCGCGCCGCCCCTCGGCCACGCGCCGCCGCCGGCATCGGCTTGGACATCGGCTTGGGCGTCGGCATCGGCGCGGCACGCGATGCGCGGCGGCGGATGGCCGATGCCGGCCCGCGCCAGCACCTGCATGACCGCCACCGCACCGCCGGCCCGCTCGGTCGCGTCGGCACCGTTCAGCGCAAACCCGCCCATCGTCTCGATCTGGCGAACCACCGCGGCACCGAGCGCCGCCTGCCGGCCGCGGCCGCCGAGCCGCGGCACCACGGCGTCGAAGTGCCCCGCCTCCCGTCCCGCGACCACGAGCCCCGCCGCCGCACCGTCGAACGTCAGCACCGCGTCGTCCGGGTCGATCGTCTCGACCGCATGACCGCGCGCCGCCGCCGCCGCGCCGAGCTCGCCGATCGACGCCGCGTCCGGCCGCCGCGTCACGACCGCGATGCGCAGCGGACGCTGCACCGCCTGACGCCTCGGCAGGTTGCGGTAGCCGCGGTAGCCGAGCCGCGGCTGGCGGAACGAGGTGCCCGGCTCGACGATCATGTCGGCGCGGATCGCCTGCCGACCGAGCAGCATCCGGTAGGACATCGTCTCGCGGTTGGTCAGCGTCACCTCGATCGGCCAGCGCCGGCCGCCGATGGCCACCGCCGTCGCGATCACGTAGCGGTGCTCGCTGTCGCCGTTCGAGCTCGTCACCTCGCGCCGGCCGATCACCGGCGCCGAGCAAACGACCGCAATGTCGGCCCGCGAAGGGTGCGGATGGACGACGAAGCGCACCATCGGCGCCGCG
>JAKAML010000230.1 GCA_021812845.1 Pseudomonadota bacterium | reverse complement strand
CGTCGCGACCGGAAGCACACGGACGAGGCCGGCGTCGGCGGAGGGCTCTCATGGCCTGGTCGATCGCGGCGGGACCGCGGCGACGGGCCTCGCGGCCTCGCTAGCGGCTGGCCTTGACGGCGGGGTGGGGGATCACGTTGTGCAGCGTCTCGACCCCCTGGGAGAAGAACTTCTTCAAATTGCGGGCGGCCTGGCGGATGCGGTGCTCGTTCTCGACCAGCGCCACGCGCACGAACCCTTCGCCGTACTCGCCGAAGCCGAGGCCCGGCGATACCGCGACGTCCGCCTGCTCGATCAGGAGCTTCGCGAACTCGACCGAGCCGAGGTGCCGGTAGGGCTCCGGGATCGGCGCCCACGCGAACATGGTGGCGGGTGGCGGCGGGATGTCCCAGCCGGCGCGGCCGAAGCTCTCGACGAGCGCGTCGCGGCGGCGCTTGTAGGTCTGGCGGATCTCCTCGACGCAGTCCTGCGGGCCGTTGAGCGCGGCCGCTGCGGCGACCTGGATCGGCGTGAACGCGCCGTAGTCGAGATACGACTTGACCCTGGCCAGCGCGCCGATCAGTCGCTCGTTGCCGACCGCGAAGCCCATGCGCCAGCCGGGCATGGCGTAGGTCTTGGAGAGCGAGGTGAACTCGACCGCCACGTCCATCGCGCCCGGCACCTGCAGGATCGACGGCGGCGGGTTGCCGTCGAAATAGATCTCCGAATAGGCGATGTCGGACAGGATGATGAGATCGAGCCGCTTCGCGAGATCGACGGCGGCGGTGTAGAAGTCGAGCGACGCGGTCATCGCCGTCGGGTTCGAGGGATAGCTGAGCACCAGCGCCAGCGGCTTCGGGATCGAGTGCTTGCAGGCGCGCTCGACCGCGCGCAGGAACGCCTCGTCGTTGCCGGCCGGGATGTGGCGCATGGCGGCGCCGGAGATGATGAACCCGAACTCGTGGATCGGGTAGGTCGGGTTCGGCACCAGGATCACGTCGCCGGGCGCGGTGATCGCCTGCGCCATGTTGGCGAAGCCCTCCTTGGAGCCGAGCGTCGCCACCACCTGGGTCTCGGGATTGAGCACGACGCCGAAGCGCCGCTCGTAGTAGGCGGCCTGGGCGCGCCGCAGGCCGGGAATGCCCTTCGAGGCCGAATAGCGGTGCGTGCGCGGCTTGGCGATGGTCTCGACCAGCTTGTCGACGATGTGCTGGGGCGTCGGCATGTCGGGGTTGCCCATGCCGAGATCGATGATGTCCGCGCCGCGCGCTCGGGCCGCCGCCTTCAGCCGATTGACCTCGGCGAACACGTAGGGCGGCAGGCGCTTGATGCGGTGGAATTCCTCGATCACGAGCGGTCTCGCTGGCTGGTCGCTGCAACAAGGGTTCACGACGACGACGGCGGCTCCCGGACGCCGGGTCGGACGCGGGATACGGGTGGCGACACCGGCCGGCCGTCGCGCGACCACATGCGCCGCACGTTCCGGCGGCCGCCGCGGAGATCCGCCTGCGGCTCGGCGCATCCCGCTGCACCGAGCCGTGTTTACGCTTCGCCGCGGCCGCCGTCCAGCGGCTCCTTGGCGCGGCGCGCGCTCACTGCGACCCCTCGATTTTCTTGATCGCGCCCGACTGCCGCTCCGCCGCCGCGCTCTGCGTCTCGCTCATGGATTTCGCGTGCCGTGCCCGCTCGGCGTCGGCCGCGGTGCGGGTCGGCATGGTCTTGGCGTCGGGCAGCTCCGTCGGCGAGCGGGCGCAAGCTCCGAGCGCACCGACGGCCGCCACGCCGAGCGCCACCGCCAGAAATGCGGCTCTCGCACCCCGCCGCCGCGCCCGTCTCGTGGTCGCCTGCTTATCCGGACGTTGTATTTGACCTTCCATGCTGCACATGCTCAATAATCGATTCCGTGAGGCGTGTCCCGTGCGCCCTGGCCCGGCGGCCCGCCGGCCATGGACGGCCGTCGTTCCACGACGGTGGTGCACCCGACATCCGATGATTTCCGCGGCTCGACCGACCCTGATCCCGCCCCGTCCGACCCGCCGTCGATCCGAGCGACGCGGTCAAACCGAGAGACAGTCTCTTCGCTCATGCAAAAAAATGCGCCCCCTCCGCCCCCCGCCGAGCCGCCGTCCTATCGCATCGCGGATCCCGAGCTGTTCGCCCGCAACATGCTGAAGCTGGTCGAGGAAGGTGGCCGCGTCATGGCCGATTACCTCGAGCGGTCGGACGGCAAGATGGGCCCGTGGTCGGCGGCCAGCGAGATGTCGGAGGCCGCCAAGACCATGGCCGACATCCAGCGTGCCTGGATGGGCGAGCCGATGAAGCTCGCCGAGGCCCAGGGCCAGCTCATGCACTCCTACATGGAGCTGTGGAACAACGCCGTGCGGCGGATGCTCGGCGAGCGGGTCGAGCCGGTGGCGGAGCCCGAGACCGGCGACAACCGCTTCAAGGACCCCGAGTGGTCGCAGAACCCCTACTTCGACTTCTGGAAGCAGGCCTACCTCGTCACCACCCAGTGGGCCGACGACGTGCTGCGCAACACCGACGGCCTCGACGAGAAGACCCGGCAGCGGGCCGAGTTCTTCTTCCGCCAGATGTCGAGCGCCATGTCGCCGTCGAACTTCCCCATGCTCAACCCGGAGGTCGTGCGCGAGACCTTTGCCTCGTCCGGCAACAACCTCGTCCAGGGCATGGCGCAGCTCGCCGACGACATGGAGAAATCGGGCGATCTCCTGAAGATCAGCCAGACCGACGTGTCCGCCTTCGAGGTCGGCAAGAACCTCGCCGTCACGCCGGGCAAGGTCGTATACCAGAACGAGATCCTGCAGCTCATCCAGTACACGCCGACCACCGAGAAGGTGCGCGAGGTGCCGTTGCTCGTCGTGCCGCCGTGGATCAACAAATTCTACATCCTCGACCTCACGCCGCCGAAGAGCTTCGTCAAGTACGCCGTCGATCAGGGCTTCACGGTGTTCCTGGTGTCGTGGGTCAATCCCGACGGCCGGCTGTCGCACAAGTCCTTCGAGGACTACATGAAGGAGGGCATCCTCCTCGCCGCCGACGCCGTCCGCCGCGAGACCGGCGTGCCGAAGTCGAACGTGCTCGGCTACTGCGTCGGCGGCACGCTCGTCGCCTCCACCCTCGCCTACCTCGCCGCCCGTGGCGAGGAGCCGTTCGCCTCCGCGACCTTCCTCACCACCCAGGTCGACTTCTCCAAGGCCGGCGATCTCCTCAACTTCATCGACGACCAGCAGCTCGCCAGCCTCGAGGAAATGATGGCCGAGCGCGGCTATCTCGACGGCTCGCGCATGGCCAACGTGTTCAACATGCTGCGCCCGCGCGACCTGATCTGGCCGTACATCGTCAACAACTACATGCTGGGCAAGAAGCCGTTCCCGTTCGATCTCCTGTACTGGAACCAGGACTCGACGCGGATGCCCGCCGCCAACCACTCCTTCTACCTGCGCCAGTTCTATCACGAGAACCGCCTCGCGAAGGGCGAGATGACGGTCGCGGGCACGCGGCTCAGCCTCGGCAAGATCAAGCTGCCGATCTACGAGCTGGCCACCAAGGAGGACCACATCGCCCCGGCGAAGTCGGTATTCATCGGCTCCAAGCTGTTCTCCGGACCGGTCGAGTTCGTGCTCGCCGGATCGGGCCACATTGCCGGCGTCGTCAACCCGCCCGACAAGATCAAGTACCAGTACTGGACCGCGCCCAAAGCCGCCGCCGATACGCTCGAGGAGTGGACCCAGATGGCCCGCGAGCATCCGGGCTCGTGGTGGCCGCACTGGTCGGAGTGGCTTGCCAAGCAGTCGGGTGGCTGGACCGTGCCGCGCGAGCCCGGCGAGCGCATCGGCGCGATCGAGCCGGCGCCCGGCAGCTATGTCAAGGCGAAGAGCTGAAATCGCCTCCCGCCCACCCGGACTGATGGACCGTGCAATACCATGCGCACGAAGTCTTGACGCAGTTCGATTGGTATCCGCGCGCAGGGTTGGTGTGGCGGCTGCGCGCAACCAAAGAAGGCGCGCAGGGTTGGTGTGGCGGCTGCGCGCAACCAAAGAAGGCGCGCAGGGTTG
>JAKAML010000229.1 GCA_021812845.1 Pseudomonadota bacterium | reverse complement strand
GAGCACGAGCGCATCGGCGAGACGATCGACCGCATCGGTCTGCCGGCGTTCATCGACGCGCTCGGCATCGAGCCCGACGCGAACATGGTCAAGCATCCGCGCACCTCGAGCTACGTCCGCACCGACAACTTCGACGAGGAAGCGGACAAGTACTTCGCCCGCAAGGGTCAGCGGAAGGACGGCGGCTCGCGCGAAGCCGCCGAGTGATCGCGACCGTTCCGGCGGCGCACCACGGTGCGGCGCCGGGACGGCGGTCGCTTTCAGCATCAGGATCGAGCGGATGGGATCGGACAGTCCCTGGTCCCCGCCGCCCCATGGCAGCATTTCGGCTGAACGGCCGGCAGAACAATCAGAGCGAGGACGCACATGAGTCAGGGCACCGCCACCCCGTCCGCAGGGGCCAAGCCGACGCCGCCGGCGCCGCCGAAGCTGAGGAAGCCGATCGAGTCGGGTGTGCCCGATCCGATGCAGTACATGCACCCGATCATGCGCAAGAACTACGGCAACTGGGCGTGGCACGAGCGTCCCCGTCCCGGCGTCCTGCGCCATGTCGCCAAGAACGGCGACGAGATCTTCACGGTGCGCGCCGGCACGCAGCGGCAGATGGACGTCGGCACGATCCGCAAGCTGTGCGACATCGCCGATACCTACGGCGAGGGCCACGTCCGCTTCACCACGCGCTCGAACATCGAGTACATGGTCGGCAGCTTCGAGAAGGTGCCGAAGCTGATCGAGGTCCTGACCAAGGAAGGCTTCCCGGTCGGCGGCACCGGCAACTCGGTGTCGATGATCTCGCACACCCAGGGCTGGCTGCACTGCGACATCCCCGGCACCGACGCCTCGGGCGTCGTGAAGAGCCTGATGGACATGCTCCACAAGGAGTTCATCCAGGAGGACATGCCGAACCGCGTCCGCATCACCACCTCGTGCTGCCAGATCAACTGCGGCGGCCAGGGCGACATCTCGATCAACGTGCAGTACACGAAGCCGCCGAAGATCGATCACGACCGCGTCGGCAACGTCTGCGAGCGTCCCTCGGTCGTCGCCCGCTGCCCGGTCGCCGCCATCCGCCCGGCGATGGTCAACGGCAAGCCCTCGCTCGAGGTCGACGAGAAGAAGTGCGTGTGCTGCGGCGCCTGCTACCCGCCCTGCCCGCCGATGCAGATCAACAGCGCCGAATCGACCAAGCTCGCGATCTGGGTCGGCGGCAAGCACTCCAACGCCCGCTCGAAGCCGACGTTCCACAAGCTCGTCGTCGCCAACCTGCCCAACAACCCGCCGCGATGGCCGGAGGTCGAGGAGGTCGTGCGCAAGATCCTCTACGCCTACAAGGAAGGCGCGAAGGACTGGGAGCGCATGGGCGAGTGGATCGACCGCATCGGCTGGCCGCAGTTCTTCGAGCAGACCGGTCTCGCGTTCACCAAGCACCATCTCGATACATGGGTCGGCGCACGCCACACCATGAACATGTCGGCCCACGTCCGCTTCTGAGGCGGCGGGACGACCGTCGCGATCCGGTCCAGGGGAGGCGGGCGCCGCCCCTCGGCCCGGGCTGCCGCCCGGGGCGTCGTCCATGGCGGGGCAACCGGCGTCTCTGCCGCGGGGGTGCGGCGAGTGCGCCGGATCGCCGGGCAGGCCGCGCGGAGGGCGGTCGGCTCTGTCCGCGTCAGTGCTTTGAGCCGGCGCGGGCGGCAGGTTAAAAGACGAGCGGCAGAGGCCACGAGGCTTCTGGCCGGCCAGCTTCAAGGAACGAGGTTCGCACGTGAAGATCTCCATCCTGGTCAACGAGGGGCCGTACACGCACCAGGCGTCGGACTCCGCATACCAGTTCACGAAAGCCGCGCTGGAGAAGGGGCACGAGGTGTTCCGCGTGTTCTTCTACAACGACGGCGTCAACAACGGCACGCGACTGACGGTGCCGCCGCAGGACGACCGCAACATCCAGAAGAACTGGTCCGAGCTCGCCGAGAAGCACAAGCTCGATCTCGTGGTCTGCATCGCCGCCGCGCAGCGTCGCGGCATCCTCGACGAGGGAGAGGCAAAGCGGCACGGCAAGGGCGACGGCGCGGCCAATATCGCGCCGGGCTTCCGAATCTCGGGGCTGGGACAGCTCATCGAAATGGGCATCGAATCCGACCGCCTCGTCGTGTTCGGCGACTGAGCGAAGAAAAAGAGGACCGGACATGGCCGACGCCGCGAAAACCCCGCCCGCCAAGCCCGCCAAGGCGGCACCCAAGAAGTTCATGTACGTCAACCGCCGCGCACCCTACGGCACGATCTATGCGCTCGAGAGCCTCGAGGTCGTTCTGATCGGCGCCGCATTCGACCAGGAGGTCGCGCTGGCCTTCATCGACGACGGCGTGTTCCAGCTCACCAAGGGCCAGGACACCAAACCACTCGGCGTCAAGAACTTCTCGCCGACCTTCCGGGCGCTCGGCGACTACGGCGTGACCAAGCTCTACGTCGAAAAGGAATCGCTGCAGGAGCGCGGGCTGACGATCGCCGACCTGCAGGCGGTGACCTACGAGGACGAGAACGACGGCTTCAAGGAGAAGCCCTCGATACAGGTTCTCACCCGCGCCGAGATGGGCGCCATCATGCAGAAGCAGGACGTGCTCCTGAACTTCTGAGCCGATACCACGAGACGCCAGGACGGACGAAGAACCGAACCATGACGATGCTGCACACGATCAACAAGTCGCCCTTCGAGAACAATGCGCTGTCGAGCGCCCTGAAGCACGCCCAGAAGGGCGACGCGATCCTCCTGATCGAGGACGGCGTCTATGGCGCGCTCAAGGGCACGACCGCCTCGGGCGACATCTGGGCCCGGCGCGTCGATCTGCGGTTCTACGTGCTCTCGGCCGATCTTTCGGCCCGCGGCCTTGCCAAAGGTCAACTGATCGAAGGGCTCAATCTGATCGACTACGCGGGCTTCGTGGATCTCGTGACGACCCACAAGTCGAGCCAGGCCTGGCTCTGAACCGGGGTCCGCACCACGACCGACCGGAATGCCGGGCGTCAAGAACACTGCCGTTAGCCAAAATGGGAGAAGTCAAATGGGCTACATGCTGAACGGGACCGAGTTCGAGGCCGACGAAGAGGGCTACCTCACCGACCTGACCGTCTGGAATCCGGATCTCGCGCTCTTGATCGCGGAGAGCGAGAACCTCGAGATGAACGACGAGCGCTGGGAGGTCGTGAACTTCCTCCGCTCCTACTACGACGAGTATCAGGTCGCCCCGGCGATCCGCGTCCTGACCAAGGCGCTGACCAAGACCATGGGCCCGGAGAAGGGCAACAACGAGTACCTCTACGAGCTGTTCCCCTACGGTCCGGCCAAGCAGGCGTGCAAGATCGCCGGCCTTCCGAAGCCGACGGGCTGCGTCTGATCGGCGGGACGCGAGCAGCCGCGGCCGCCTGAGACCCGACGTCCGTCGCGACGTCGGGGTCGGGCAAGAGAGGCCGCGGCGCGCTCGGCCAAGCCGGACGCGACCCCAAGCCGGCGCGAGCCGGGCCGGCAAGAGCGACGATGCGAGATGCCACCCGCGGCCGATCGGCCGACGGGAAGGATGGAGTGTGAGAGGACGGACCCGTGCTGACTATCGCCTTCGCCGCGCTGTTCTATGTCGCGACGCTGACGCTCGTCGGCGGGCTCGTCTACCGCATCCGGCTCTATTTCCGGACGCCGGCGCCGTTGAAGATCCCGACTACGCCAGCGCCCACGACGCGCTCGGGCGTCGCCTTCCGCCTGGCGCGGGAGGTGGTGCTGTTCGAGAGCCTGTTCAAGGCCAACAAGTGGATCTGGGTGTTCGGCTGGATCTTCCATGCCGCGCTGCTGCTCGTGCTGCTCAGGCATCTGCGCTACTTCCAGCAGCCGGTGTGGCCGCCCGTGGCGCTGATCCAGCCGTTCGGGATCTACGCCGGCTTCGCCATGGTCGCCGGCCTGATGGGGCTCTGGGCGCGGCGGTTCCTGGTGCCGCGCGTGCGCTACATCAGTGCCTTTTCGGATCACCTGATGCTGGCGCTGCTGGTCGCGATCGGCGCCTCGGGCCTGATGATGAAGTTCGTGACGCACACCG
>JAKAML010000228.1 GCA_021812845.1 Pseudomonadota bacterium | reverse complement strand
GATCCGCAACGAGACCCCGAGCCACATCATCGCGCCCGCGATCCATCTGACGCAGGAGCAGGTGGAGGCCGATTTCCGCCGCCTGCACACCCACCTACCCGCCGACCGGAAGCTCGTCGAGCCGGCCGAGCTGGTCGCGGAGGCGCGCGGCGTCCTGCGCCAGAAGTTCCTCGCCGCCGACGTCGGCATCACCGGCGCCAACTTCCTCGTCGCCGAGACGGGCTCGTCGATCATCGTCACCAACGAGGGCAACGGCGATCTCACACAGTCGCTGCCGCGGGTCCACATCGTGCTCGCCTCGATCGACAAGGTGATCCCGACGCTCGAGGATGCGACGACGCTGCTCAGGCTGCTGGCGCGGTCGGCGACCGGACAGGAGTTCACGACCTACACCACGTTCTCGACCGGACCGCGCCGCCCGGAGGATCCGGACGGGCCGGAGGAGTATCACGTGGTCCTTCTCGACAACGGCCGCGCGGAGCTGCTCGGCAGCCAGTTCCGCGAAGTGCTGCGCTGCATCCGCTGCGGTGCCTGCATGAACCACTGCCCGGTCTACAACGCCGTCGGCGGCCACGCCTACGGCTGGGTCTACCCGGGGCCGATCGGCTCGGTCATGACGCCGGCCCTGATCGGCGTCGCCGCCGGCGGCCATCTGCCCAATGCGTCGACGTTCTGCGGCCGCTGCGAGAGCGTCTGCCCGATGAAGATCCCGCTGCCGAAGCTGATGCGCCACTGGCGCGAGGCGGAGTTCGAGGCCGGCCTCACGCCGCGGCCCTACCGACGCGGGCTCGCGCTCTGGGCCTGGGTCGCGCGCCGGCCGCGGCTCTATCACCTCGCGGCGCGGTTCGGCGTTGCGGCGCTGGCGGCCTTCGGCCGCGGCAAGGGCCGCTTCGGCTGGCTGCCCTTCGCCTCGGGCTGGACGCGGGGGCGGGACCTCCCGGCTCCGCAGGGCCGCACGTTCCAGCAGCTCTGGGTGGAGACCCGGCGGGGCGTGCCGCGATGAGCCCGATCGACAAGCCGGCGGATCGTGACGGCGCGCGCGAGGCGATCCTCGGCAAGGTCCGGGCCTCGCTCGGGGTCGATGCCACGGTCGACGGCCAGAGCGGGGCGCGGGCGGCGGTCGTCGAGGGACGGCTCGAGAACCCCGTCCGGCACCTGACGCCGGAACGCGTGCTGAAGCCGCGCGCCGATCTCGAGGCGCTGTTCGCCTCGACACTCGCCGCGCAGTTCGCGACCGTGCTCCCTGCGGCGCAGTTCTCCGACGTGCCGGGTGCGATCGCCACCTACCTCCGGCAGACGAGCCTCGGGCCGCGGATCGCGTTCGGTGCCGATCCGCTGCTGGAGGCGCTGCCCTGGAACCTCGAGCCCGGGCTCGCTGTCGAGCGCGGCGCGGCGACCGCCGGCACCGAGATCGGCGTCTCGCGCGCGGTGGCGGGCGCTGCCGAGACCGGCACTCTCTTTCTCGCCTCCGGGCCGGATAACCCGGTGACGCTCACATTCATGCCCTCGACCCACATCGTCGTCATCACCTCGAACGACATCGTCGGGCCCTACGAGGACGGATTCCAGATCGTGCGCAAGCTCTACGGTCCGGGGTTGATGCCGCGCACGCTCAACCTCGTCTCCGGGCCGTCGCGGACGGCGGACATCGGCGGCAAGATCGTGATCGGGGCGCACGGACCGCAGCGGCTCGCGGTCGTGATCGTCCGCAATACCGCCGACTAGGCCAGGACATGCCGTAGGGGACGTCGGCCGGGCGACGGGGCGCTACTACTTGCGGCCGCAGGAGGCGAGGCAGCGCGACAGTTGCGCGTCGCAGGACGGCGAGCCCTTGCTCGCGATCCGGCACTGATTGTGGGCCGCGTAGCACGCACTGGCGCACTGATTGGCGGTGGCGTCGCCGGACGCCACGAGCCCGGCGGCCAGGAGCAGGCCGATGCCTGCCGCTGTCACCCATGCTCCGATCGCCCTATCGCGTACCATTCAAGCGTCCTCGCGACGTCTCATCCGGTGCGGCCGAAGGCCCGGCACTCTTCCTCCGCCTCAGGCCGGACGGTCTTCGCTTGTCTCGGCGCGCAGCATCTGAACCAACCCCGCGCGCGGGCGCTTCCATGGCGCAGCCGCCACATCCTTCGACAGCGGCGCGGCCCGTGCGCGCCGGGTCGACGACTGCCGTCGCTATCGGGCCCACCGCGCCGGTCTCCGTCCGCAGGCCCGAGGCAGCGCGCGACCCGAACCCGATCATAGGGCAAGATTTATCGCGCGCCGCATGAACGGATGCTGAACCTCGCTCGTGGAAGGAGTGCGGCTCAGGGCTCCCACGACGGCGCGAGGTCGCCGTCCTGGCCCTCTTCGCGTGCGTCCGTGCGCCGGATCTCATTCGACAGCGCGAAGAGTGTCTCTTTCATGCCTGCACCCGAGACCGCCGACAGCACGAGTGGCTTCTTGCGCGCCGCCTTCCTCAGCGCTTCGACCTTGGCCGCCATGGTCTCGGCGTCGAGGGCGTCGCACTTCGAGAGCGCGACGATCTCCTTCTTCGCCGCGAGCCCGCCGCCGTAAGCCCGGATCTCGCGGCGCACCGTGCGGAAGGCTCCGGCCACGTCGTCGTCGGTGGCATCGACGAGATGCAGCAGCACGCGGCATCGCTCGACATGGCCGAGGAAGCGGTCGCCGAGACCCGCGCCCTCGTGGGCCCCCTCGATCAGGCCGGGAATATCGGCGAGGACGAAGTCGTGGTCGCCCGCGCGCACCACGCCGAGATTGGGATGGAGCGTGGTGAAAGGGTAGGCAGCGATCTTCGGCTTCGCCGCCGAGACCGCGGCGAGAAACGTCGACTTGCCGGCGTTCGGAAGCCCCACGAGACCGGCGTCGGCGATCAGCTTGAGCCTGAGCCACAACGTCAACTCGGTTCCCGGCTGGCCGGGATTGGCGTGGCGCGGCGCCTGGTTGGTGGCCGACTTGAAGTGCGCGTTGCCGAAGCCGCCGTTGCCACCCTTGGCGAGCAGCACCCGCTGGCCCGGCTCGACGAGCTCGGCGATCATCGTCTCGCCGTCCTCGGACCAGATCTCGGTGCCGGGCGGTACCTTGATCGTGCAGTCCTCGCCGCCGGGGCCGGCGCGATTGCGCCCCATGCCCGGCGTGCCGTTCCGGGCCTTGAAGTGCTGCTGGTATCGGTAGTCGATGAGCGTGTTGAGATTGTCGACGCATTCCGCCCACACGTCACCGCCGTGTCCGCCGTCGCCGCCGTCGGGACCGCCGAACTCGATGAACTTCTCGCGCCGGAAGCCGATGCAGCCGTTCCCGCCGTCGCCCGACTTGATGTAGATCTTGGCCTGATCGAGGAATTTCATGCCGCCCGCCTCGCGAGGAATCCCCTCCAGGTGCGGCGCTGCTCGTAGCGCACGGTCGGCGTCTCGCTCTGCCGCGCCTCGCACCATCCGATGCCGGGCCCGATCCGGCGGAACCCGAGCTTCTCAATGACCCGCCGGGAGGCGGGATTGTCGGCGAAATGGCTGCAGGCGAGGCGCTTGTACCCGCACGGGCCGAAGCAATAGGTGACGATGGCGCGCGCCGCCTCGGTCGCGAAACCGTGGCCCCAGTAGGCGCGGCCGATCCAGTAGCCGATCTCGGCCACCCCCGCCTCGTCGATCACATAGCCGCAGGCGCCGATCAGCGTGCCGTCGCGCTCGATGCCGCGCACGAACTCGCCGGCGCCGATCGAGGAGATCCAGGCGTCCGCATCGAGCAGTGTGTAGGGGAACGGGATGCGCGCCGTCATCCGCGCGACCTCCCAGTCGTCGGCGAGGGCCGTGATCCGCGCCGCGTCAGCGAGCACGAGCGGACGCAGGACCAGCCGCTCGGTCCGGAGCACCGTTCCGGCGTCGGCGCCGGCTTCGGCTGCCGTCTCTCGGGGAGTCGTTCTACTCGTCATCGGCTCGTGCCAAGGAGGTGGACCAGGATCGGTGCGACCGACTGACGCTCGTTCGTCGCGCCATGGCGCGAGACCCGATCCTAGCCCGCAAAAAAGCAAAGAGGGAGACGGTCCGTCCCCCTCTCGGTTCCGTGATCGGCCGTGTGGCTCCGGGGGCGCAGGCCACCC
>JAKAML010000227.1 GCA_021812845.1 Pseudomonadota bacterium | reverse complement strand
GTAGATGTCGCACACATCGGCTTCGAGCGCGACCGCCATGGCCACAGCGCTGGTATCGGAGCCGCCGCGGCCGAGCGTGGCGACGCGGTTGCCGTGCGGCTCGACGCCCTGGAAGCCGGTGACGACCGCGACCTCCCCCTGCTCCAGCCGCTTTCTGATCTCGCCGCCCATCACGTCGAGGATGCGGGCCGAGCCGTGCGCCGTCGAGGTCTTGATCGGGACCTGCCAGCCCTGCCACGACCGCGCCGGAATGCCGATCGACTGCAGCACGATGGCGAGCAGGCCCGCGGTCACCTGCTCGCCGGTGGCGACAACCGCGTCGTACTCGCGCATGTCGTGCAACAGCGACGCCTCGCGCACGTAGGCCACGAGCTGGTTGGTGATCCCCGACATCGCCGAGACGACGACCGCGACCTTGTTGCCGGCATTGACCTCGCGCTGGACGTGCTGCGCGACGTTGCGGATGCGATCGACGTTGGCGACCGAGGTGCCGCCGAATTTCATCACCACGACAGCCATTGCGCTTCCCGTCAGGCTTCTTGCGGACCGTCCTCGAACCTGCCGACCGTCGGCCCCATCGCCGCCCGCGCCGCGACCGAGGTCACGTCCCGGGCCGCGCCACGGCTCGTGCCGCCCGTGACCGGCACCGGAACACCGGAACAAAGATGGATTTGATCGGCGCGATCTCATAACCAGATCGGCGGTCCAGGGCAACACCGTCTGTCGATCGACCGCGCCGCCGCCCGGCCGCCGGCACGGCGCCTGCCCGGCGCTTGACACGGCCGCCGCTTCGCGAGCCTATCATGCCGCCATGACAGGATTTTCCACGAACACGGAGCACTCCGCCGCGGCTCCGGCAGGCGATTCTCCCACCTACGACCCGTCCGAGGTCGCCCGCTTCGGCCGGATGGCCGCCGAATGGTGGGATCCGGCCGGCAAGTTCAGGCCGCTGCACCGGATCGGCCCGGCGCGGCTCGCCTTCCTGCGCGACCGGATCGCGGGCCACTTCGGCCCCACGCCCCCGGGCCGGACAGCGGCGCGGCCGCTGACCGGGCTTCGCCTGCTCGACGTCGGCTGCGGCGGCGGCCTCGTCGCCGAGCCGCTGTGTCGGATGGGCGCCCGCGTCACGGCGATCGACCCCTCGGCCGAGACCATCGGCGCCGCGCGCGCGCACGCCGATCCGCAACGGCTCGCGATCGACTATCGCGCCCTGCGCGCCGAGGATCTCGTGGCGGCCGGCGAGACCTTCGACGCCGTCACCTGCCTCGAGGTGCTCGAGCACGTTCCCGACCCGGCGGCGTTCCTCGCCATGGCGGCCGAGCTCGTCCGCCCCGGCGGGCTCCTGGTCGTGTCGACCATCAACCGCACCATGACCTCCTACGCGCTCGCGATCGTCGCCGCCGAGTACGTGCTCGGCTGGCTGCCGCGCGGCACCCACCAGTGGGAGCGATTCATCACGCCGGACGAGCTCGGCCGCCACCTCGCCGCAGCGGGCCTCGACGCGCCCGTCTTCGAGGGCGTGGTCTACGATCCCCTGCGCGATACCTTTGTGCTCGCGGCCGATACGGCGGTGAACTACATGGCGTCGGCCGCTAAGCCTGCTTAGCGTGCGCATCGGCGGGCGGCCCGGACGGCGGCTGCGGCAATGCCGGTCGCGCCGTGCCCCACAGCCTCAGGTGCAGCCGGTCGAGCAGCAGATAGATGGCGGGCGTCGTATAGAGCGTCAGCACCTGCGACACCACGAGGCCGCCGATGATGGTGATGCCGAGCGGGATGCGGAGCTCGGAGCCCGGCCCCGTCGACAGCCACAGCGGCAGCGCGCCGAGCACCGCGGCGAGCGTCGTCATCAGGATCGGCCGGAACCGCTCCAGGCACGCCTCGTAGATCGCCTCCTTCGGCGACAGTCCCCGCTCGCGCTCGGCGTTCAGGGCGAAGTCGACGAGGATGATGCCGTTCTTCTTGACGATGCCGATCAAGAGAATGATGCCGATCAGCCCGATCAGGTTGAGGTCGCGCCCCGTGAGCTGGAGGGCGAGCAGCGCCCCGAGACCCGCCGACGGCAGCGTCGAGATGATGGTCAGCGGATGCGCCAGGCTCTCGTAGAGCACGCCGAGCACGATGTAGACCGCGATCAGCGCCGCGAGGATGATGAGCGGCTGCGTCGCCTGCTGGGACGCCGCCGCGCCCGCCTCGCCGGCCGCCTCGACGCGGATGTCCTCCGGCAGCGTCATGCCCGCCACCGCGCGGTTGATGGCGTCGGTCGCGGTCTGCAGTGCGACGCCGGTCCTGACGTTGTAGCTGATCGTCACCGCCGGGAACGGACCCTGGTGATTGACGACCAGCGGCACCCGCCCTTCCTCGAGCCGGATCAGCGTCGTCAGCGGCACCTGCGCGCCCGACGCGCTCGGAACGTGGATGCGGCCGAGATGCGACGGCTCGCGCTGCAATGCCGGATCGATCTCGAGCACCACGCGATACTGGTTGCGCGCCGTGTAGAGGGTCGTGATCTGCCGTTGAGCAAAGGCGTTGTTGAGGGCGTTTTCGATGTCCGCCATGCGGATGCCGACGCGCGCCGCCGCGTCGCGGTCGATGAGCACGTTGAGCTGGTTGCCGCCCTGCTCGCGGTCGGTCGCGACGTCGACCAGCTCCGGCAGCCGCTCGAGCTCGGCCACGACCTTCGGCACCCACGCATAGAGCTCGCCGATGTCGAGGCTCCACAGCGTCAACTGATAGGTCGACTTGCCCATCCGCGCGCCGACCCGGACGTCCTGCGCCGCCCGCATGAAGACCCGCAGCCCCTCTAGCCCGGCGAGCTTCTGGCGCAGCCGGTCGGACACCTGCTCGGTGGTGAGGTGGCCCCGCTCCGCGAGCGGCTTCAGCGAGATGAACATGCGGCCCTGGTTGGCCGAGGTATTGAAGCCGCCGGTGCCGATGGTCGAGCCGAGCCGCGCGACGGCCGGATCCTTGAGCACGATCTCGACCGCCTGCCGCTGCAGCCGCGCCATGACCTCGAACGAGGTCTCCGCCGGCGCTTCCATCGACGCGAACATCAGCCCCGTGTCGTCCTGCGGCAACAGGCCCTTGGGCGTCACGATGAAGAGGTGCACCGTGACCGCGATCGTCGCCACCATGGCGGCGAGCATCACGAGCTGATTGTCGATCGCGACGCGCAGCGTCCGCGCGTAGCCGCGGACCAGCGCGCCGAGCGCCGCCTCGACCGCGCGGTCGACGAGCCGCGGCTTCCCGGCCGGCCGGTGGCGGAGGAAATGCGCCGTGATCATCGGCGTCACGGTCAGCGATACGACCGTCGAGACCACGATCGCGAACGCGAGCGTGACCGAGAACTCGCGCAGCATCCGGCCGAACAGTCCGCCGAGGAACAACAGCGGGATGAACGCCGCGAGCAGCGAGATCGAGATCGACAGCACGGTGAAGCCGATCTCGCGCGCGCCCTTGAGCGCTGCCTGCATCGGCCGCTCGCCGCGGTCGAGCCGGCGATGGATGTTCTCGATCATCACGATCGCGTCGTCGACCACGAAGCCGACCGAGACGATCAGCGCCATCAGCGTCAGGTTGTTGATCGAGAAGCCCGCCAGCCACATCAGTCCGCAGGTGCCGGCGAGCGACAGCGGCACCGTGATGCCGGCGGCGATCGTCGGCGGCGCGCGGCGCAGGAACAGGTAGACGACGAGCATCACGAGTACGATCGACAGCCCGAGCGTGAAGTACATCTCGTGGATGCTGGCGCGGAGCGTCGTCGTGCGGTCCGACAGGACCGAGATCTCGACTCCCGCCGGCACCAGCTCGCGCAGCGTCGGGATCAGCTCCTTGATCGCATCGACCGTCTCGACCACGTTGGCGTCGGCCTGCCTGGTGATCGGCAGGATGACGGCGGGCTTGAGGTTGAACAGCGCCGCCGACCGCGTGTTGCGCGGACCTTCCTCGATCTCGGCGACGGACGACAGCCGCACGACGTCGCCGCC
Source organism: Pseudomonadota bacterium (assembly GCA_021812845.1). Taxonomy (GTDB): domain Bacteria; phylum Pseudomonadota; class Alphaproteobacteria; order Rhizobiales; family Hyphomicrobiaceae; genus JAKAML01. The sequence goes on along the minus strand of JAKAML010000227.1, from coordinate 124 downwards.
CCGCGTCTTGACCACCAGCGTCCGGTAGTCGCCGGCCGACTTCATCTGCTCGTTGGTGCCGAGCGAGATCGCCTGCCGCTGGCCGTCGATCTGGCCGAGCGGCACGACGGCATTGGCCGCCGTG
>JAKAML010000226.1 GCA_021812845.1 Pseudomonadota bacterium | reverse complement strand
TGGAACGTCGCCGGGTCGGTTCCCGCCGGCAGGATCACCGGCTGGAACTGGAGCCCGTACTTCCGCGCGAAGTCGAGGTCGCGCTGGTCGCCCGAGGGACAGCCGAAAATGGCGCCGGTGCCGTAGTCCATGAGCACGAAATTGGCGACCCAGACCGGGATCATCCACTCCTTGTCGAGCGGATGATGGACGCGGAGTCCGGTATCGTAGCCGCGCTTTTCCGCCGTTTCGAGGTCGGCGACCGAGGTGCCCATGCGGCGGCACTCGTCGGCGAACGCGGCGAGCTTCTCGTCCTTCTCCGCGAGCGCCTTGGCGAGCGGGTGGTCGGGCGAGATGGCGAGGAACGCCGCGCCGTAGAGCGTATCGGGCCGGGTCGTATAGACCTCGATCTCCTTCAGCCCCTTCGGCGCGCCCTTGGCGTCGAGCCTCCAGCGGATCTGCATCCCTTCCGAGCGGCCGATCCAGTTGGCCTGCATCAGCCGCACTTTCTCGGGCCACTTGTCGAGCGTCGCGAGCGCCGCCAGGAGCTCGTCGGAATACTGCGTGATCTTGAAGAACCACTGCGTCAGCTCGCGCGTCTCGACCAGCGCGCCGGAGCGCCAGCCGCGTCCGTCGATGACCTGCTCGTTGGCGAGCACGGTGTTGTCGACCGGGTCCCAGTTGACCTTCGAGGACTTGCGGTAGGCGAGGCCGGTCTTCAGCAGATCGAGGAAGATCCGCTGCTGGTGGGCGTAGTACTCGGGCGCGCAGGTGGCGATCTCGCGGCTCCAGTCGAGCGAGAGCCCCATCGACCTCAGTTGCCCCTTCATGGTCGCGATGTTGGCGTAGGTCCACTCGGCGGGGTGGGTCTTGCGCTCGATGGCCGCGTTCTCGGCCGGCAGCCCGAAGGCGTCCCAGCCCATCGGGTGCAGCACGTTGAAGCCCTTGGCGCGCTTGTAGCGGGCGAACACGTCGCCCATGGCGTAGTTGCGGACGTGGCCCATATGGATGCGCCCCGACGGATAGGGGAACATCTCGAGCACGTAGCACTTTGGCTTCGTGGCGTCGTTCTCGGCCCGGAACAGGTCGCGCGCGTCCCAGGCCTGCTGCCAGTGCTTCTCGCGGACAGGGGCGTTGTAGCGTTCGGAGGCCATGGGTCGGTGGGTCTCGCTCGGGTGTTTCGGGCCGGCGGCGTGGCGGCGGCGCCGCCGCAATCAGCCTTAACGGACTGTGTGGGTCAAGACGGGCGACGGGTGCGTCATGTCGACGTTTTCCGCCGTTGTCGACATGATGGCGCCGTCATGTCGCTGCGATCGACATGTTCGGGGCGTTGTGGCGTCAATTCATAGTTTTCCTACCATATTTGGCCGGACGTGGCGCCGTCGGCGCCATAAGGTGCACATCATGTAGACAAAACAACGAAAATATTCCATATGCCCCATGACATGGTGTCGATCGCGCCATGATGCCCGGCTCATGGCGCAAAAAAGCACGAACAGCTCCACATTGACGGCCATGCCCCACCACGACACCTCGCGACCGTACAACGACCTCGCGCCGCTGCCGCCCGGCGTCGAGCTCGAGACCAAGAGCGTGCTCAAGCGCTGCGTCTCCGCCCGTGCGGCGATGGCGGAGCTGCGGCGGGCGGGCGAGCTGATCCCCGACCAGTCGGTCCTGGTCAACACGATCCCCTTGCTCGAGGCCAAGGACAGCTCGGAGATCGAGAACGTCGTCACCACCAACGACGCCCTGTTCCGCGAGGCGAGCCAGGGCGAGGACAGCGGCGATCCGGCCGCGAAGGAGGCGCTGCGCTACCGCGCGGCGCTCTACGGCGGCATCCAGTCCCTCGTCACCCGCCCGCTGACGGCCCGCACCGCGATCGAGATCTGCAGCCGGATCAAGGGCGTCGACATGGATGTCCGGCGCACGCCCGGCACCCAGCTCAAGAACAGCTTCACCGGCGAGGTGATCTACACCCCGCCCGAGGGCGAGGAGCGGCTGCGCCAGCTCCTCGCCAACTGGGAGCAGTTCGCGAACGCCGAGGACGATCTCGATCCTCTCGTCCGCATGGCGGTGCTCCACTACCAGTTCGAGGCCATCCATCCGTTCCTCGACGGCAACGGCCGCACCGGCCGCATCCTCAACATCCTGGTGCTCATCCAGGCCGGCCTGCTCGACATCCCGACGCTCTACATGAGCCGGCACATCGTGCGCACCAAGGGCGACTACTACCGGCTGCTGCAGGGTGTCACGACCCGAGGTGAATGGGAGCCGTGGCTCGTCTACATGCTGACCGCCGTCGAGACCACCGCGGCATGGACCAATGCCCGCATCCGCGCCATCCGCGATCTCATGGTGCATACGGCAGAGCACATCCGCGCTCGCGCGCCGAAGATCTATTCGCACGAGTTGATCGAGGTCATATTCGCGCAGCCCTACGTTCGCATCGGCCATCTCATCGAGCGCGACATCGCCGAGCGTCACGCGGCTTCGAAGTACCTGAAGCTTCTGGTCGAGATCGGCGTCCTGGTCGAAGAGAAGCGCGGCCGCGACAAGGTGTTCATCCACCGCACCTACATGGACCTCCTGGGCCGCGACGATCACACCTTCCCGCGCTATGCCACCGCCCCCGGCGCCTCGGCCGGAAAGCCTGCGCCATGACCCCTGCGAGCGCCCTCGACGACATCCGTGCCCGCATCGCCGCCGCCGCTCGAGGGGTCGGCCGCGACCCGGCGTCCATCCGCCTCGTCGCCGTCTCGAAGACGTTCGGCGCGGACGCGATCGAGCCGGTGATCCGCGCCGGCCAGCGCGACTTCGGCGAGAACCGCGTGCAGGAGGCACAGGCGAAATGGCCCGCGCTCCAGACCGCGCACCCCGGTATCCGGCTGCATTTGATCGGACCCTTGCAGTCGAACAAGGCCGCCGATGCCGTCGCCCTGTTCGACGCCATCCACTCGATCGACCGCGAGAAGATCGCCCGCGCCCTCGCCGCCGAGATCGCGAAGCAGGGCCGCGCCCCCGAGCTCTACATCCAGGTCAACACCGGCGAGGAGCCGCAGAAGGCGGGCGTGATGCCGGCCGATCTCGCCGCGCTCGTGACGCTCTGCCGCGACACGCTCGGACTCGCCATATCGGGCCTCATGTGCATCCCCCCCGTCGACGAGGAGCCGGCGGTGCACTTCGCCTTCCTCCAGAAGCTCGCGCGCGATCACGGTCTGGTGCGGCTCTCCATGGGCATGTCCGACGACTTCGAGCCGGCCGTCGAGCTCGGCTCGACCGACGTCCGCGTGGGCAGCGCCATCTTCGGGGCACGCTAGGCTGGGCACCGGCAAGAGTTTTCCTCAGCCGATTTCGCGGTGCCGGAAGCTGCCCCTCGCGCCTCTGCTAACCTCCTTCGACTGATTCGCGTCGGCACTTGGAGGCTCGGATGACGACGAAAGCACTGCGCGCGCTCGACGCGGGCGGCCCCGCGGGCGACGAGGCGGCGCGCGAGGCGCGGGCCGAGGCCGCCGCCCAGATGAAGGCCGAGCCGCAGAAGCCGGCCAAGCCCGGCAAGGACGGCTGGCACCGCTTCGCCATCGACGTCTGGATCACGAACCTCAACTCGGTCGAGTTCGGCATCTACAAGCGCTCGCGCAACAAGGCCAAGTCGCGCCAGTTCTCGACCGACATGGACATCTTCGCCGAGGTCATCGAGAACGGCGAGCGCACCGGCCTCCTCGGCTACCGCAAGGATCTCTGGACCGACCAGTCCGGCATGGACCGCCGGCTCGTATTCAAGCTGTTCACGGCCGGCCTCGGCTGGCGCGCGACCATGGACATGATGGTCGGCAAGAGCATCCAGCAGACGCTCGGCGCGCGCGGCCTGCCGATCACCGCCTACTCGATCAACACCGACGACGACGACTTCATCGTCTACCTCGAGCGCTCCGGCAACAAGTGGCCGTTCATGCCGGAGAACTTCGCGTTCTTCCTGATGACGCCGCAAGGGCCGGAGTATTTTCGCTTCCGCCGCGCGCTCATCAATCTCGGCGGCGACTACACGCTGCTCAACCAGCAGAACGAGGTCGTCGGCTGGCTCGACGGTCGCGTGCTGACCATCGGCGGCTACTGGAAGGGCGCGGTGAAG
>JAKAML010000225.1 GCA_021812845.1 Pseudomonadota bacterium | reverse complement strand
GATCGGCGCCGCCCGCGACGCGGCGGTGGCGGCGGGCGCGACCATCAACGGCCTGCCGATCCTGACCGGCGACGTCTTCCGCGGCGCGATGCCATGGTTCCGCGCGCCGGGCTATCCGATTCCGCCGCCGCTCGGGGAACTCGGCTCGGCGAGCCCCGAGTTCGGCCCGCTCGACCTCTGGTATCATCAGAACGTCCAAGGCGGACCCGGCTCGTTCGTCCTGCCGGCCAACGGCTACGGCGACTTCGGGCGCGCGATACGGCAGAAATTCGTCATCGAAATCAGCGCTATGGAGCATCCCGCCGCGGTGGCGCCGGCGGCCTCCCGGCCGGTGGTGACGGCCGGACGCTGACCTCGCCTCACACCGCCTCCGCCGAAAGTTCAAAGCCGCGAGGCAATCAGGGGTGGCCCCGCGGTTCGACATTCGTTATGTTCCGGTACGCATAGCGCTCGCAACCGGTGCGGCCGCCGTCTTCCGCGATGCCTTGGAACGATCGACCATGGTGGACCTCGGCTCGATCATCGGACTGGCGCTCGGCCTCGTCGCCTCGGGCGACACCGAGCTCTACGCCATCATCCTGCTGTCACTGCGCGTCACCCTGACCGCGGTGCTGATCGGCTGCCTGATCGGCCTGCCGCTCGGCGCCGCCCTCGCCGTGCTGCGCTTTCCCGGACGCGGCGCGGCGGTCGCGGTGCTCAACAGCTTCATGGGCCTGCCGCCGGTCGTCGTCGGGCTCGTCGTCTATCTCATGCTGTCGCGGTCGGGCCCGTTGGGCGTGCTCGGCCTCCTCTACACGCCGACGGCGATGATCGTCGCACAGGCGATCCTGGTCACGCCGCTGATCGCCGCCCTGGCCCGGCAGAGCATCGCCGATCTGCACGGCGAGTACGACGAGCTGTTCCGCTCGCTGAGGCTCGGGCCGGCGCGGCAGATCGCGACGCTGTTGTGGGACGGCCGCTACAGCCTGACGACGGCGGCGCTCGCCGGGTTCGGCCGCGCCATCGCCGAGGTCGGCGCGGTCATCATCGTCGGCGGCAACATCGAGCACGTCACGCGCGTGATGACGACCACGATCGCGCTCGAGACCTCGAAGGGCGACCTGCCGCTGGCGCTGGCGCTCGGGATGATCCTGGTTGCGATCTCGATCGGCGTGAACGCGATGGTGCTGTCGCTGAACCGGACGGCTCAGAGGCTCGCCCATGCTTGACGCGCTCGACCAGGGACGGCAGGGCGGCGGCACCCGTGCGCGGGTCGGCCGGCCGCCGATGTTCCCGGTCGAGGCGCAGGGCATCACGGTGCGGTCGGACGGGCGGCTGCTGCTCGACGATGTCTCCCTGGCACTCACGCACGGGCCGCGGACCGTCGTCATGGGTCCGAACGGCGCCGGCAAGAGCCTGCTGCTGCGGGTGCTGCACGGCCTCGTGGCGCCCGACGCCGGCACGGTCAACTTCGCGGGCCGCGCCGCGGATGCCGCGGTGGTCAGGCGGCAGGCGATGGTGTTCCAGAAGCCGACGCTGCTCCGCCGCTCGGCGCGGGCCAACATCAAGTACGTGCTCGGCGGGCTCGACCGGGCCGCGCGGACGGCAGCCGCCGACAGCATCCTTGCCGCCGCGCGGCTGTCGCACGTCGCCGACAGTCCCGCCCGGCGGCTCTCCGGCGGCGAGCAGCAGCGCCTCGCCATCGCCCGCGCGCTGGCGCTCGATCCCGATATCCTGCTCCTCGACGAGCCGTGCGCCAATCTCGACCCGGCATCGACGCTGGCGGTCGAGGAGATGATCGACAGCGCCCGCGACGGCGGCGCCAAGATCGTGCTCGTCACCCACGACATCGGCCAGGCGCGGCGGCTCGCCGACGACGTCGTGTTCCTGTCCGGCGGCCGGCTTGCCGAGCACACCCCCGCCGACCGGTTCTTCGCCGCGCCCTGCTCGGCGGCGGCGGCGGACTTTCTCGCCGGCCGCATCCACATCCCGGGCGGCCACGACCGGCGCTGACGACGTGCGGCCGACAGTGCGGCGTCGCGCCACCGAAGTTTCATCGAGAGCAAGGAGTTCCCGAGACATGCAGAGCTATTCCCGGACCGCCGCCGCGACGGCCATCCTGAGCCTGGCGATCGGCGCCATCGGCGCGACTGCCGTCCGCGCCCAGGAACCGTTCATCGTCGTCCAGTCGACGACCTCGACCGAGCAATCGGGCCTCTTCAAGCACATCCTGCCGATGTTCAAGCAGAAGACCGGGATCGACGTTCGCGTCGTCGCGGTCGGCACCGGGCAGGCGCTGAAGAACGCCGAGCGCGGCGACGGCGACGTCGTCCTCGTCCACGCCAAGGCGGCGGAGGAGAAGTTCGTCGCCGACGGCTTCGGCGTGAAGCGCCTCGAGGTCATGTACAACGACTTCGTGCTGGTCGGCCCGGCGAGCGACCCGGCCAGCATCGACGGCGGCAAGGACATCACCGCGGCGCTGACGAAGATCGCCGGCGCGAAGGCGCCGTTCGCCTCGCGCGGCGACGACAGCGGCACCCACAAGGCCGAGCTCGATCTCTGGAAGCCGACCGGCGTCGACGTCAAGGCGGCGAGCGGGGACTGGTACCGCTCGACCGGCTCCGGCATGGGACCGACGCTCAACGCCGCCGCCGGCATGGGCGCCTACGCGCTGGCCGACCGCGGTACCTGGCTCGCGTTCAAGAACCGCGGCCCGTTGAAGATCGTGGTCGAAGGCGACCGGAAGCTCTTCAACCAGTACGGCGTGATGCTGGTCAATCCGGCGAGGCATCCGCACGTCAAGGTCAAGGAAGGGCAGGCGTTCATCGACTGGCTGACCGGCCCCGAGGGCCAGAGTGCCATCCGCTCGATGAAGATCGAGGGCGAGCAGCTGTTCTTCCCGAACGCTCCGGTGGCCGACTTGAAGAAGGCGGGCTGACCGCGCGTGCAACGCGAGGTTCAGGGGGGTGCCCCCTGGACCCCTGCACCGCGCGAGGGATCAAAGCGTCGGCAGGCAGAACGCGGCCACCTTCGGCCACGAAACGACGGCGGTCAGGAGACCGAACGCCGCTACGGCGAGCCCGGCCGCCACCTCGGCCCGGCGCGAGGTGCGGAGCCGGGCCAGCCACGAGATGCCGAGCGCGGCGCCGAGCACGCCAGGGAGAGTGCCGAGGCCGAAGCCCGCCATCCACGCCATTCCGCCCATGGCCGAGCCGGTCATCATCGCCGAGAACAGGGCGGCGTAAGCCATCGGGCAGGGCGTCAGGCCCCAGGCCACGCCCATGGCCACGGGCGTCATCGACGGCGGCAATGCGAGCGGCGAGACGAGCCGCTGCGTCGCGAGCGCGAGCGTACCGAGACCCTCGGGCAAGGCGAGCCGCGGCAGGACGCCGGCCAGCGCGAGGCCGACCCACATCAGCACGGCGGCGCCGGCCCACTGCAGGAGCTTGTAGGTCGCGGCGGTGGCATCCGGGCCAACCGTGAGACCAGCCGTGCCGGCGAGGATGCCGCCGGCGAGCGCGTAGAGACCGATGCGGCCGCCGTTCAGACGCACGAGCATGACGAAGCGCTCGGCCGGCGCCGGCGGCTTCAGCATGAACAGCGCGCCCGAGGCGATGCCGCCGCACATGCACGCGCAGTGGAACGACCCGGCCAACCCGAGCAGCAGTCCGCCCACGAGTGCGCCGAGGACGTCCATCAGGCATCCTTCCGCGCGGTACCGGCGGCCGGTGCATCGTCGTCGATGGCGCGCCACGACGCGCCCTCGAGATCGTCGAACTGGCCGGCGTTGAGCGACCACAGGAACGCGATCAGTCCGAGCGCGCCGAGCGCCAGCGCGGACGGAATGAGCCAGGCGAGGGCGGTCATGCTTTCATCTCCAGATCCTGGGCCTTCAGCCGCAGGGCGTTGGCGGTCACGGTGATGGACGACGCCGACATCGCGACGGCGGCGATGAGCGGCGTGACGAGCCCGGCCATGGCCAGCGGCACGAAGACGATATTGTAGGCGATGGCGAGGCCGAAGTTCTGCAGCGCGAGGCGGCGCGAGGCCTGCGCGACGGCGACCAGCTCCGCGACCGGGCCGAGCCGCGCGCCCTGGACGATGGCGTCGGCGACCGTCTGGCTGATGTC
>JAKAML010000224.1 GCA_021812845.1 Pseudomonadota bacterium | reverse complement strand
CCGCGCTACTGCCAATCATCGTAGCTGTCGATACCTCTGCTCATCGAACCCCCGCCCCGACGTCGGCAATTCCGCGCCGCACGACCACCATCGAGCCGTGCACTACCGTGCATCCTGCGCAAATGCAGCAGCCCAGGCCACGAGCAGCCAGCCGACGATGACCAGGCTGCCGCCGACCGGCGCGGCGCGCGAGGGCAGTATCGCGATCCCGAACTGCGGCAGCGCGACCGCCGCCGCGAACAGGATCGCGCCGCTCAGCAGGGTGCCGCCCGCGACCAGCCACGACAGCGGCCGCGCGACGCCCGACGCGACGGCGACGACGGCAAGGGCCGCGACGGCGTGGAACTGCAGCATCGACGCGGCACTGGCGATGAGCGGGAGCGGCACCTTGTGCGCCGCGACGGCCGCGAGCGCGACGCCCGCCGCCCCCGCGAGCCCCGCGGCCGTCGCCAGGAGTCTCGCCCCGCGCCTCATGGCCTACTTCGCGTCTGCCGCGACCTTGACCGACACCATCGCGTCGGGGCTGCGCGGCGGCTCGCCCTTTGCCAGCTTGTCGACGTTCTCCATGCCTTCGACCACCTTGCCCCAGGCCGTATACTGGCGGTCGAGGAACGTCGCGTCGTCGAAGCAGATGAAGAACTGGCTGTTCGCGGAGTTCGGACTCGAGGCGCGGGCCATCGAGCATACCCCGCGCACGTGCGGCTCGGCGTTGAACTCGGCGGCGAGGTTCGGCAGGTCCGAGCCGCCGGTTCCGGTGCCCTTGGGACAGCCGGTCTGCGCCATGAAGCCGTCGATCACGCGGTGGAACTTGATGCCGTCGTAGAAGCCTTTCCGCGCCAGCATCTTGATGCGCTCGACGTGCTTGGGCGCGAGATCCGGGCGGAGCTCGATCACCACCCTGCCCTTGGTGGTCTCCATGATGAGGGTGTTCTCGGGATCCTTGATGGCGGCCATCTGCGGCACTCCTGTTCGTGGCATTGTCTGCTCCCAGCCGACGGCGAGGGGAGCGCGGCATCGGGCTACTTCTTCTGCGCCGGCGCGGCGCCGGCCGGTGCCGCGCCCGCCGCCGCGTCGGCGAGCAGATAGGCACGCACGATCTTGTCGGGATTGGCCGGCGGCTCGCCCTTGGCGATCTGGTCGACGTGCTGCATCCCGTCGATGACCTTGCCCCACACCGTGTAGTTGCCGTTGAGGAACGGGGTGTGGGTGAAGCAGATGAAGAACTGGCTGTTGGCGCTGTCGGGGCTCTGCGAGCGGGCCGCGCCCACGGTGCCACGCTCGAACGGCGTCGGCGTGAACTCGGCCTTGAGGTTGCCGTACTTCGAGCCGCCGGTGCCGGTGCCGGTCGGGTCTCCCGACTGCGCCATGAAGCCCGCGATCACGCGGTGCCAGACAATTCCGTCGTAGAACTTGTCCTTGGCAAGCTGCTTGACCCGCTCGACGTGCTTGGGGGCGATGTCGGGCCTGAGCGCGATCAGCACCTTTCCGGACTTCAGCTCGATGACCAGCGTGTTCTGCGGATCGGGTGCCTTCGGCGCCGTGGCCGGCTGCTGGGCGAGCGCGGGGCCCGCGACGAGCGCGGCCAGGAGAGCGAGGCTCTTGAGGAATCGCATGGGATCTGCCTTCGACTGCGGTGGACGTGACGACGGCCGGCGCGGCATCCGAGGAGCCGCCGGGTCTGGCGAGTGACCGCGCCGTTATGGCGATTTGACGACGCCGGCGCAACCGCGCTCCGCGTCGCGCGCCCCGGCCGCCCCCGCGACATCGCCGACGACCGGCCTGGTGCGGCGCCTGCGACGTGTCACGCCCACGGGAACTCCGACCGCGGCCGCATGGCACAGCCCCCGTGTGCCCCCGCGCCGCGGTCGGAGACCCGCAGCAAATCGTTCCAGATCCCCGTCCGCTCACCACGCGCGAGGCCGCCGGCGGCGAGTTGCCCCGCACCCCAGGCCACCGCGAGGTGCGCCAGCCAGCCGCCGTCCGTGACCCCGGTGCGTGCCGCCATCACCGTACCGAGGCCCACCGCGCGGCCCTCGGCCACCGCCGCCCCGAGCTCGGTCAGCGTCGCCGCCTGTCCCGGCTTGACGACGATGCCGCTCGCCGCCCGTTCGTCCGCGAGCCGCCGTACCCGCCGCGCGTCGCCGGTCACCGCGTCCCCGACCGCGACCTCGACGCTGCGCCCGGCCGCCGCCACCAGCGCCGCCATCCCCGCGATCTCGTCGATGCCCAGCGGATCGACCAGCGACACGATCGGGTAGCGGCCGAGCCAGCCGAGGTAGCGTGCAATCATGCCGTGGGTGTCGGTCTCGCGGCCATCGTCGCCCATCCGGTAGCGGCCCTGGCGGCCGAACCGCCACGCGCGCACCTCGACGGCGAGCGCCATCTCCTCCCCCGCCGCGAACCCCGCCCGCTCGACGGCCCGCGCCGCCGCCTCGATCGCCTCGACGCCGCCGAGACCGCCGACCCGCAACCCGCCCCTCGGTGTGGTCTGGACGGCGGCGCCGGCACGGTCAGACAGCATCGCGGCCAAGGTCCGTGTCACAACCGCCGACCAGTCGAGCGCCGCCGCCACGTCGCGGCCGCCGAACGCCGCGCCGCCGTCGCGCAGATCGTGGGCTTCACCCGGAGCGACGAGCGCCGCCGACGGCGCCGTCGCCCGGCCGGTCGCACCGCATTGGAGACGGACCTCGACCTCGACCGCCGGCTGGCCGCGACTGTCCCACAGCCGCCGCCCCCGCACCGCGGCGATCCGCGTGTCGTGATCCGCGATCACCGGATCGACTTGGTCTTGCTCTTCAGGCGGCGCGCGACCGCGGGCGACACGAAGTCCTTCACGTCGCCACCCATCGCCGCGACCTGGCGCACGAGGTTCGCCGCCACATGACGGACCCGCGGCGAGGCGGCGACGAACACCGTCTCGACCTCCGGCGCCATGGCGCCGTTCATCCCGGCCATCTGCATCTCGTAGTCGAAGTCGGTACCGTCGCGGAGGCCGCGGAAGATGACGCCGGCCTTGTGCCGGCGCGCGGCATCGATCGCGAGATCCGCGAAGGTGACGATCTCGATCCGGCAGCCGCCGGCCTTGGCCAGGGCCCGCGTCTCGGCTTCCAGCATCTCGACCCGCTCCCCTTCGCTGAACATCGGCACTTTGGCCGGATGGACGCCGATGCCGATCACCAGCCGGTCGACGAGTCGCGCCGCGCGCGCGATGACGTCCATGTGTCCGATCGTGACCGGGTCGAACGAGCCTGAATAGAAGCCGATGCGGGTCATGCCGGGGTCCGTTTCCACACGCCGTCCGGGCCCTGAGGCCCGCCCCACTCATACCCGAGGCGCGACGGCCGCGCGAGACCCGCCGCCGACGTCGGCCGCACGCCCCACCCGCACGCCCTGCCGCCGCGGGCCGGGATCAGCAGCCGGACACGGGCCGGCGGCGGGTGCGGACCCCGGCCCGCTGTGGTAGGCTCGATAACCGCGCCGGCCGCCGCGCCCCGGCGCCGCCCGATCCAGCCTGGAGCCACCCCCATGACCCCGAACTGGACACCGACCTGGACCCGACGGCAAGCCCTGCTCTCGACGCTCGCCGCTGCTGCACTTCCGGTCGCGCGCTCCCTCCTTCGACCCGCCGCGGCGGCCGAGGTGGGCGAGGACGGGATGCACAAGCAGCCGTGGTTCCACCAGTCCTTCCTCGATCTCAAGGAGGATCTCGCCGAGGCCGAGGCCGCGGGCAAGGGCCTCGCCGTCTTCTTCGAGCAGCGCGGCTGCCCCTATTGCGGCGAGCTGCACAAGACCAGCCTCGCCGACCCCGAGGTCGCGGGCTACATAAGGGACAACTTCCTGGCCTTGCAGATCAACCTCTACGGCGCCCGCGAGGTCACCGATTTCGACGGCAAGAAGATGGAGGAGCGCAAGCTCGCCGAGCGCTGGCGCGTCAACTTCACCCCGACCATCGTGTTCTTCCCGTCGAAGGTGGCCGACGCCGTCGGCAAGAGCGGACGCGACGCCGAGGTGTGGCGGCTGCAGGGCTACTGGAAGGCGTTCCACACCCACGCCACCTTCGTCTACGTGAAGACACAGGGCTACAAGCAAGAGCCGAACTTCCAGCGCTGGCTGTCGGAGAT